>JAOUKO010000037.1 GCA_029882525.1 Candidatus Aminicenantota bacterium
TCAGGCGTATCCCGGGACGAATAGGAGGGATCGCCACGAAATCCCCTGGAAGGCGAGTTGTCCTTAAATCCAGCGAGCGCCAGCCCGTCTCGGAATCAAGGACTTTAAAAAAAGACGATTCGGGCAGCAAGATAACGGAGGCGGTCTCCCGTAAGCAGGTCTCAAAAGGACAGAAGCAAGAGCGAAAATAAAAAAAATGTGTTTAAAGAATAGTTGAAAATATACTAAAATACGGAGAAGTACAGGGAAACAATGATCCTTCTTCTTGCTCACATACTGGAACAGCAACCTATAGAACCTTCAAACGGAGAAGGTCTCCCCTACTGGGCGCTCTGGTTCCTCCTCTGTATAATCATACTTCTGATCTTTTTTATCTTTCTCAGGGATAAATCTCTCAGACAGAGGCTCAACCTGTTTTTTTCCCGGGCAAAAAGAAGGCTGGTTAAGATGCGCCTTCAAGCCAGGCTGAAAAGAGAAAACCGAAAAAAAGAGGAGCTCATACAAGAATTGGGAAAAGAAGCCTGGGAAGAGGGGGTTAACGTCGAAAAGAGCGAGAATACCCTCAAAGAACTCAAAAGCTTGGAAGTCAAAGAAAATGCCGCCGGAAAAGAGCTGGAGGAAGCCGAAGCCAAAATAGATAAGCTCGAGAGCCAAAATCAGGCAACTCTTCAGAAACATAATGAACAGCTCCAGAAAAAAGAAGAGGAAATCAAGCCTTATCGTGAGAAAATGGCCGAGGCAAAAGAAAAACTAAACCTCATAGAGCTCAGCTTCATCCAGAAACAGAAGGATAAAGAGTATGCGGAAAAGATTCTGGATGCCGAAGAAAAAGCATCTAAGGAGATAAAGACCAGCACCAAGCATTCTGAGGAGGAAAAGAAGGCAAAGCTAAAAGAGGTCGGGGAAAACATCAAAAACCTGGAAAAGAAAAAAGATAAAGTCCATAACGAAATCCAAGACCTCAGAGAAAAAAAGAAAGCGTTAGAAAAGGAGTTAGCTGAGTATCAGAAAAAAATATTCGAATCTGAGAGCAAGATAAAAAAGATGGAAAAGGACAAGAAAGAGCAAACACGCCGCTTCCAGAAAGAGGTCAAAGATTGGAGAAAAAGCAAGGAAAAAGCTCAAAAGAAGATCAAGGACATAGAAAAACATCAAGAACCGCTTTTCGAGAGCCTGGGTAAAACAATCGAGAAGCACAGGGTGACCCACAAAATACTCTCCCCTTACTATACTCAGATCGACAGAGCAAAAAGACGCATCAGGGAAATCGAAGAGAATATAAAAAATTTATAGCCAGCCTCCTTTATTCCGTTTACTCCTCTCCCTTTCCTGTTTAAAATATCACTATGGGTAAGCCGAAATTGCTCGTTCATGTCTGCTGTGCGCCAGATGCGCTCTATGTCCTTGGTTTTCTTCGGGCTGACTATGAGGTGATCGGTTATTTTTATAATCCCAACATCCACCCGCGTGAAGAGTACGACCTGAGGCTGGAAGAGACCAGAAAGGTCGCCCGGATCCTGAACGTGAACCTGATCGAGGGAGAATACAATGACCAGTGGTGGTTTGAAATCACTCAAAAATTCAAGGAAGAGCCAGAAAGGGGAAGAAGATGCGATGTCTGCTATGCCCTGAGACTGGAAAAGACAGCCCGGGAAGCCTCTGAGCTCGGGTTCGAAATCTTCACCACGGTCATGAGCCTCAGCCCCTTGAAAAAAGCGGATGTTCTCAACCGGATGGGAAAGATGTTTGCTCGAAAACACCGGGTCGATTTTCTAGCCGCCGATTTCAAAAAGAAGGACGGCTTCAAGAAAAGCGTGGAAATGAGCCGGAAGCACGAGCTTTACCGCCAGGACTACTGCGGCTGTCTTTACAGTAAAAGACAAACCAAAAGGAAGTCAATTCGTTGAACGGAAAAGATGTCATCTCATGCAAGATAAAAAAGGGTTGAAAACAGAGAAGAAAAATTCGGTTCAAATAGTCGTTTTTGGAGTCGTCCAGGGAGTTGGATTCAGACCCTTCATCTACCGCTTGGCCCACCAATTCAAGTACGCAGGCTGGGTGAAAAACATCGGGTTCGGAGTGGAAATCCATCTGGAAAGCGGAGAAAAAACTGATTTCAAGGATTTCCTCAGAACCCTTCAGGAAGAAAAGCCTCCTCTTTCCCAGATCGAAGAGATCAAAGTGAAGCCTGCTCCCTTTCTCGAACTCAAAGACTTCAGCATACAGAAATCAAAGGAAGGGGAAAGCTTTGTCTTCATCTCGCCCGACATTACCATCTGTGAGAGCTGCCGGAAAGAAATGAAGGATCCCTCAGACAGGAGACACGTCTATCCCTTCATCAACTGTACAGACTGCGGTCCGCGCTATACCATCGTTCGCTCGCTTCCCTATGACCGGGAAGAAACCACGATGAAAAGCTTCCTCATGTGCGCTGACTGCAAGAGGGAATACATCAACCCTCTGGACAGGAGATACCACGCCCAGCCCATCGCCTGTCCGGCATGCGGTCCTCATGTCCATCTCCAAAATGCCAGAACAGGCCGGAGGATAAAAGGCGGGATCCCAAAAGCCGCTTCTCTTATAAAACAGGGGAAGATCCTTGCGGTAAAAGGATTGGGAGGCTTTCATCTTGTCTGTGCCGCTCTGAATCAAGAGGCTGTCCATCGTTTAAGAGAAATCAAAGAGCGCAAGACAAAGCCGTTAGCCTTGATGGCCCGGGACCTGAAGACCATAGGAAAGCACGCCTTTCTCTCGCCTGCCGAGAAAGAAATGGTGCTGTCTGCCCGTCGACCGATAGTCCTTCTCAAGAAGAGGAAAGAGATCAAAGGGATTGCGCCTCATCTCGAGGAGATGGGTTTCATGCTCCCCTACACTCCTCTCCATTATCTTCTACTGGAGCATCTCGACCTCATCGTGGCCACAAGCTCCAACAAGAAAGACGCTCCTATCATGAAAGACGAGAAGGAAGGGATTGAGAAGCTCTGCGACTACATCCTCTCTCATAACCGTCCGATCCATATGCGGGCCGATGATTCAGTGGTCAAAATCGTGGACGACCAGCCTCTTTTTATCAGACGTGCTCGAGGCTACGTCCCCTATCCCCAGAGAGTGCCTGAAGAATTTCTCTCCCCATGTCACATTCTGGCGCTCGGTGGAGAGCTCAAGGATACGGTCTCTGTCTACAAGAACGGATACGTGGTCACCAGCCAATTTCTGGGGGACCTGGATGAATATCAAAATTATAAATACTTCGAGGAAACGATCCGGCACCTCACCCACCTCTTCGAAGTCAAGCCTGAACTCATCGTCTCTGACCTTCATCCGGATTTTCACACCACCAGGTACGCCCAGAAGTCCGGGCTTCCCCATTTTCAAGTCCAACACCATTTCGCTCATATCCTGGCGCCTATGCTCGAGCACAGGATTCCTGCGGGGAAAAAAGTCCTGGGAGTGAGCCTGGACGGCTATGGCTACGGCGAGGATGGACTGGCCTGGGGCGGTGAATTCCTCCTCGGAGACTACTCCGGTTACCAGCGGCTCGCCCACTTCAAGTATGTCCCTCTTCCGGGCGGAGACCTTGCAGCCAAACAGCCCTGGCGGATGGCCCTTTCCTTTCTCATGGATGCTTTTGGTACGGAATTCCCGCGTTTGAAAGCTTTGAAGAGGCTTCCGCAGAATAAGATCAAAGCCGTAAAGAGCATGATCGAACTGAAGATCAACAGCCCTCTCACCTCAAGCTGCGGAAGGTTGTTTGATGCGGTATCTTATCTTGTCGGCCTTTCCCCTCTTGAAGTGGAGTTTGAGGCAGAAGCGCCGATGAGGCTGGAATCAGCAGCCAAAGAAGAAACGCAGCAAAGTTATGGCTTTACCATCCAGGGCAAGACCCCTCCTTTCCAGGTCTCCTTTGCCCCAGCAATAAAGTCGATCGTGAAAGACCTGGAGAGGAATAGACAAGCCTCCTCGATCTCCTCTAAGTTCCACAACACTCTCGCCCGGGTCATCACCTCTATCGCCGAGACGGCCAGGAAAGATCACGGGATTGACACTGTGGTCTTTGTCGGCGGTGTTTTCCTGAATAAAAAGCTGCTTCACAGAGCCGCCTCTCTCCTGGAGAGAAATGGTTTTCATATCCTCAGGCCTATGGTCTATTCTCCCAACGATGAGTCGATCTCCATCGGCCAGATCGCCTATGCCTTGAACAGAATCAAAAGCAAAAAAAAGGCTTGAGAGGGGGATAATTCTATTTCCTGCTGAAGCTTTATCTCCTCTGACTGTGTTTCGTTTACCCGGCTCTTCCCGAATCTTTCCCTGGAGGCTGATTTGCCTTCGGTGGAAAATATAAAATTGGTCCTGATGGGGTTGACAACTAAAGGGCTGTTAAAGGGTGCCTTTGTAACTTCTTTGTTTTCAGTACTTTTATAATTTATTTATTATCAATAATTTAGAAAACATGACTGTTTTTTGTGCAAATTGTCGTATTTCCAAGAGAATTCGCAAGTTCGGCAAAATATTTGGGCGCTTATCCACAATTTATCCACAGTTTCTGTTGAAAACTCTGACCCCATTTTTCCTGCTTCGGCTTCCTTTTCTAGAACCGAAACAAGCGCATTATTTCAAAGAGACTGTACCCTTTGATGGGGTCAGGAATGAAAGAAAGGACGAAAATAACGATCATCAGACAGGCTAAGAGTTTCCTCCGAGGAGACAGGGGGATCGACTCATCGACGATTCGGGGGTGCCTCCATCCCAGAAAAACGAGGATGAGTGCCCAGATAAACCACCCAATCCAGAAACGAATCCCCATGATGACAAAAACGCCCAGAAAGATCCCGGCCGCATCCCGTGCCTTTTCTCCCAGAAGAGAATAAGACACATGACCGCCGTCAAGCTGACCCACTGGAAAAAGGTTGAAGGATGTCACCAGGATTCCGACCCATCCGGCAAAGGCAACAGGATGAAGGAACACGCTGTAATCTGAGGGGATATTCTTGAAAATCACTGCTCCCAGAATTTTCAATATCAAAGGCTCGCCAAAGACGATAACAAACTGCTCCTCTGCTGCTGAAGGAGGCAGGGCTTTGGACAGGGAAAGACCGTAGATAAGAGCAGGAATGGAAAGGATAAATCCTGTCAAGGGGCCAGCGACACCGATATCGAAGAGCTGTTTTTTCCTCGTGACGGGCGATTTGATCTTGATAAAAGCCCCAAGGGTTCCGATCAGCGTGGGTGCTGGAATGAAATAGGGAAGCGTGGCATTGATCCTGTAGTAGCGGCAGGTCAAGAAATGTCCGAATTCATGACCGAGCAGAATCCCGAGAAGCACCACAACATAGATGGCGGCCAGCGAGATGACCTGGGGATCCATAACTGTCTCCAGGCTCAGGGGAACCTGAGAACCCTGGACAAGATCCTCGGTGTGAAGATAATTTACGCTCAGGGATATCCCTACCGAGAAGGTCGTGAAGACGGTGATAACGAAGAGCAGGATGTTTATCCAGATGTTTCTTGTCAGAGAAAACGAAATCTTTTTTGGCTCTTCTGCTGCCTGTTCTTTATCTTCTTCCATCGGGTATATAAAAAAATAGGAGTGACCGCAATCACTCCTATTCCAATGATTCGATGTTAAGAGATCATTCTTCCTGGATCGCTTTGAATTTTTCTTCCAGTTCTTCCTTTGATTCTTTATGCTCAGGATCAGGAACACAGCAATCTACTGGACAAACAGCAGCGCACTGTGATTCATCAAAATACCCCACGCACTCCGTGCATTTTTCTGGATCGATCACGTAAACCTCATCTCCCACCGAGATGGCATCATTAGGGCATTCAGGCTCACAGGCTCCACAGTTAATGCATTCTTCAGTAATCATTAAAGCCATTTATGTCCTCCTCATTAATTTAAAAAAGATATTATATATTTTTTTCCTGAATTTACAATACAGAAGATTATTTTTTTGCTTCCAGCTTCCTGACCTTTTGGGAGGCGTCAAAGCCGAAATATGTATTGGAGTATTCTTCCTGAATCTTCCTGTACAGAGCCAGCGCTTCTTCGTTCTCTCCCTTTTCCTCGTAGACTTCAGCCATATGAAAAAGGATGACATCCAGAGAGTAAACATTGGGATTTTCTTCTTCAATCACTCTATAAATCTGGATCGCCTTATCAAACTCTTTCTGTTGAAAATAAATCTGAGCCAGCAGGTCCTGAGCTTGATAGAAGAAAATGTCCTTCCGCTTTTTCGGAAATTTTTCCAGATAAGCTCGGGCCTTATCGACGTCTCCGCTTTCTACAAAGTGGGTCGCCAGAAAGATGTATGCCAGCCGGGAGAACCTGCCGCCTCCGGCTATTTCTTCCAGATTAGCCACATTCTCTGGTTGAGTTTTCAAACCTGACTGGAGGTCAAGGATCTGAGCGAGAACCTGCCCTTCCTTTTTTTGGCTCCGGCTTGAAATAAACTTTCCTCCCGTAAAAATCAAAGCGGCGGCCACAGCCAGAATAATAAGAACATAAATTTGCTGGGAGTGCTCTTTGAGATAATGGACGGCCCTGTTGAAGACTGTAACGAATTCATCCTCTTTAAGCTGTTTTCGTTTTTTCCTCTTCATGATTGACTCCTCTAAACCCGGTTGAGCTATGAATGCAGGAGCAAGCCCATGCTCCTGGCAAAAGGAGAAAAAAGGTTTTTCCTCTGAAAAAATGGGCAGCGACTATATCTCTACTGTTTTTTCACCCACTCCCCGTTTTCTTTTTGAATCCACCAACCTGGCTGGGCGTCTTTTACCCACAATTGAGCAAAGATTTTCTGGATCCTGGAAACCTGGCTGGCATCAATCTCCATAGCAACAGCGACTTCCGCGTACATGTTTCTTCTGTCGTTATTCTCATCATTCACCAGATTCCGCAGCAGCGCTTTGTCTTTCAGGTTCAATCCGGATTCGTCCCTTAACTTGATGAACCCGTCGTTCGTCTCACCGATGTTCCCGCTATCAAAGAACGGTTTGAGCTTGGGAAATCTTTCTTTTAGAGACTGCTTGAGAGCACGAATCTTTGGTGTCGAAACCTGAGTCTCTTGCTGGGCATAAACCGACGGCAGCAGCAACGATGAACTGCCCAGACTCAAGCTCATCTGGTCCAGCTCCATCATCTGAACTTTCTTGTCCTTTTTTTCTTTTTCTTCTTCGCCCTTCCTGATCTCGTCCACGATCTCTTCGGCGGCCTTCTTCACCTCAGCTTCAGGGAAATAGATGTTCACGGTAATGCAGGAGAGAAGAAAGAGAAGCGCCAGACTGGCTGAAATCCATTTCAAACTCTTTAGTCTCATTTTTACCCTCTCTCTCATAGTCTATTTATTTTGAATCACAACCCTTTCTTCTTCTGGGTTGTCGGACCTTCTGACTCACCTATCCTCTTCAACCGGCTCATCATGTCTTTGAACTGTATTTTATTCTTAGGCTTCTTATTTACCACACTGATGCCAAAAAGCCAAGACCTCTTGACCAGATATTCAACCCCCTTCTCCCTGATGGTTCCTCTCAGGCTGAAATTATCGTTCTTCAGCGAACAGTAAATCCCTATCTTATCATACCCGAAATCGGATACGAACCGGGCAAATCCCTTGTTCGGGGAAAGTGCGCTGCCTTCACCCGAGCTGATGATGGACAGGTCATTCACCGCGCCCACGCTGAATTTCTGGGACACGCCTTTTTTCCTGACCGACTCCAACAGCATGATAAAACGTTCGGGCTGGCCGTAAGAAATGGCAAGGTCTTTGATCTCTCCTCTTAAAATACCGGTCACCTTGCCGAAGGGGATAGCATTGGTGAGTTTCTCCAGGCTCAGGTCATCAAACCTCACATCGCAAAAAATCGTCCTGTTCTTGGTAAAAGGTTTGGTGACTCCTATATTCTCTACATGGATCGTTGTGTCAAAGATATTCACCTCCGCCTTTCCTTCAGTCAGGACCTCCGCCGGGCTCAATTCCACCCGGGGAAGGTCGACCTCTACCCTGCCCTCCAGGCTGGACTGCTCTGAGTTGAAGGGGAGCTTGGAGAGGTCCAGGTCTTTCAGATAAAAGGAGAGCATCCCTTTAACGTTCGCCGGCTCCGGCCCCAGAGTGAAGGCCGACCTTCCCAATATGACCTGGCCGCCAAAAATGCCCAGAGTCAGGGGCTCGAACAGGAACCTGTTTATTCCTGCCTGAAGGTCAAGCTGGAAAGGCTCAAGGGAAAGGGCAGGCGTCTTGAACTGCTGGATGCGGAAGTAGCCTTTCTTGAGATACTGCTCTTCTTTTTTCTCATCATCCTGGCCCGGGTTTTCGAGATAGAACGGGATCTCCACCTGTATTCCGTCTATCAGGAGCGTTTCATCTTTATTCCTTATGGCTCCGTCCCTCACCCAGAAGGAGCCGTTTAGCGAAAGCTTCTCCTTCTCCTTTCTGAACCGAATCTCCGTCTCGACATCGCCTCCCATCTCCAGAGCAAATCCCTCCATCGGCTGCCCCTGGCTTAAGAAGGAATACAGCGAACCTAGGTCCAGCCTGGTACCAAGGATCTGTAAATCCAGAAGATAGGGGTCCTGGAAGCTCAAGGCACCCTGGACGTTTATCTTTCCTTCAGAAAAAAGCAAGGTCTCCATGGACAGATCATCAAGCCTGTTGAGGGGAACACGATAAACCCCGGACATCTTCAACTGGAACGGGCTCCGGGTCCAGTCCACATAATATTGATTCCACAGGGATTCTCCTTTGGAGAGGTCCAGGTCAACTGTAAACTCCATGTCCTGACGAGATAAATTGTACCTTCCCTCAAAAGCGAGCTTCTGCTCGAGTGACTCGCTGGCAAAGGTAAATGAGGCGTTATGAAACGCGCCGCCGGAGAGATTCATGATGCCCGAGACATTCCATTCCTCCACGCTCTCTGGCGACTGGTTCGCCTTTATATCGAAGTCAAAATGACCGGCCGGGCCCACATCCTGGACTTCTCTGGGGATGAACGAGGAAAACATCGATATCAAGCGTTCCGCATCCAGGTTCGATGTTTTCAGATGAACGGACCTCTCTCCCTGAGGCTGCATATCGATCACCGCTTCCATCTCGACAGGAGCAAGGGGAAGGGCCTGGATGGTCAGACGATCCAGGCTCAGTTTTTTGCCGATGATCTCAAAACTTCCTTTTCCGTCAAACTCAGCCTTCTCCAGCTCAACCTTTTTCTCTTTCGAGGAATACGAGATTCCTTTGAAGCTGCCTTGGATACGGGATACATCCAGAGAGGTACTCGTCCCGGCAGCCAAGACGCTCAGAGAAAAATCCTGAATATTCAGATCTCCTCTTCTGAGCCGCCCGTCCTGAATGTTTAGAGAACCGGTGATGCCCACATCCGGAAAACGGCCCTCGATACTCAGCTCCCCTGAGACTGAGTTCTCCACAGAAACACCAAAAGCCTCACAGCTCATATGCGTCGGCTCTATCCTGAGCAGTCCTTTTAAGTCTGTCGTCTTTCCTGAGGGAAGACCGGCCTGTCTGTATTTTCCCTCCAGGTAGGCTGCCCCATCCAGGGCCAAAGATTTCAATTGAGAAGGGAAATAGGGCTTGAGGTAAGGTTTTAACATTCCGTAGGTCCGGTTGAGGTCTTTCACCTGGACCTGGAAAGAAGAGTCGACCGATGACCCCCCGCTCATATCCAGCTCCAGGTTCGCTGAAGCTTCGATAAGCGCAGGGACTATCATCTCCAGCCGGGAGAAAGACATCTCTTTCCGCTCCAGCGGAAATTCGCCCTTTATCCTCAAGCCGAGCTCCGGAACAGGGATGGTATTTTCCCTGAATTCGAGTCGAGAGGGCTTGACCGAGAATTCGGCCTCCATAGAGGGCACTTCAGCCAAGGAGAGCTTGCCGGATGATTGAAAAGCTCCGGCAAGAAGGAGATTTTGAGAAGGGCTCTCCAGCTCGATTTCCTCGCTCCTCAAAGAATAAGCGTACTCTCCGTCTTTTCCGGTTCCGGACAGGATAAAGACACACTTTTCAAGGAAAGCATGGCTCGTGGGAGTGATATACTGAAAGGAAAAATCTTTGAAGTCCAGGCCTTCCAGATAGCTCAAGGCATCGGCAAGCTGACGGATGTATTGCTGATAGTCGATCTCCATCTCTTCTTCGATCTCTTTGATGTGGATGAGGCAGGTCATTTCCGCGGCATCGATGGACCGGAAGAAAGGCCTCTTCTTTTTTAGGATCCGGCCAATCTGCCCTTTGACATCCAACCGCCCCAACGTAATCTCGATTTCCATTCCTCCGACAACCTGAAGGACCTTGACAGAATCGGCCTGGACGCTCAATGGGAAAAGTCCATAATCGAGTCTTCCTATCTTGAGTTGAGTGCCGTCTCTTTTAGCGACGGTCTTTTCCAGGTAAGATCTCACCCACGACTTGTTGAAATAGATGACCAAAAAAGAAGCGACCAGCAGAACCACCAATGAGCTGAATATGATTCCGCTGATGATGAAGAGTCTCTTCAGTTTCTTTTTCATAAGACTGTCTAAAAAGAGGACAGGCTTATTCTTATGCGAAGGGGACAGTCCCTATCTTCCTTAAATAAAAGGACTGAGAGGGACAGTCCCCTAAAAAAGCCTGTCCCCTTTTAAATCTATTAAGAAAGTACTTCATAAACCATGACTTCCGCTGCTTTCCCTTTGACTTTTTTAGGGCCAACCTTCTGAATCTTGAATTTACCCTTAACAAGTCTGCATGTTTCTTCACCGATGAGGATTTGATTGGGATTGGCGATGGATTCCAGCCTTGCGGCAATGTTGACCGGGTCTCCGATGACCGTATACTCCATCCGGTTAGGGGAACCGATGTTTCCCGCCACTACCTTGCCGGTGTTTATTCCGATACGAATGTTGAACTTCTTTTCAAGCTCTCCGCTCTCCATCATCTTGGCCAATTCCTGCCTGATCTCCAGAGCTGCCCGGGTAGCCCTTTCAGGGTCCTTTTTCCTTTCCCTCGGCGCTCCAAACACAGCCATCAGGCAATCTCCGATGAATTTATCGATCATGCCGTCATACTTAAAAATGATATCCGTCATCCTGGAAAAAAATTGATTCAGCATCAGGTTGATCTCGCGGGGCGACATCTCTTCCGAGATGCTGGTGAAGCCGATGATATCCGTAAAGAGGATGGTAGCCGTAAGGTCTTTAGATTCCATTATATTCCCTTTTTCTTCCTGACTTTCCTTCAAGATCATCTCGATGACCTGCGGAGAGTGAAACCTCTCCAGACGGTTTCGCATCCGCTCTTCCTCACGAATCTGCTCATTCAGGCTGGCTTGTTCGATGACCATGGCCATCTGGCATCCAATAGCTTTCAGGAGCTCAAGATCATCTTCAGTGAACTGATCATCACCCCCCACGCTGTCCAATTGGATAACTCCGATAACCTTATCTTTTTTCCAAAGAGGCACGCACATGGCAGATTGAATTTGTTGCATGAGAAGGCTCTGAGCTTGGTCGAACCGTGAATCGGTCATGGCATTGGATGTCAGGATAGCCACCTTATCCTTGACGACCCTGTTGATTATTGTCCGGCTGGCTCTCAACTCACCTTTTGCTTTGACCTTGTCATCCCTGTACTTAACAACCACCGGAACGAGGTCGTCTTTTTTCTTTTCCCCGGTCAGGATAACGAACCCGTAATCCGCATCAATGACCATGAATATAAAGTCCATGATTTTTTTGAGAAGCTCGTTGAAATCGTGGATGGTGTGGAGCTGCCTGCTGATTTCATAAAGCACGAAGAGCACTTTGTTCATCCTCTCCAAGGATGTCAGCTCTTCTTTGACCTCAGCTTTCTGCTTGCCCTTTTTCGCCGCTACGATAAGGCTGCTGTCTATCAGACTTTTATCTGTTTCAGTGGAGATCAGAAGCTCCTGCGAATCCTCCTGAGGAATATCCTTAGCGCTCTTCTCAATCATCTGGCCCTGCCCTTTTTCATGCTCTGTATCCGCCGTCAGGATAACTGAGTCGAGCGGGGACGGTTTTGGCTTTTCAGTGATAAAATTCAGCTTCACCGTCCCAACCCTGATCTCGTCTTCATGACTCAAAGGGGCAGTCTGTATCGATTTCTCGTTCAACCTTGTCCCGTTAAAGCTTCCCAGGTCGGTGATCATGTAGCCCTTTTCGGCCTTCACTATTTTTGCGTGATAACGAGAAACAGATCCATCGGAGAGGACAAGATCATTTTTTTCACTGCGTCCGATGGTGATTTCTTCTTTGTCCTTATCGATCAAAAAAGTAGATCCCCGGCCATCACTGCCTATGATGTTCAAGCTCGGCATGGCTGCATTTCCTTCCTATGGTCAAAATTCATTATGAATATAACAGAACCGCATTTGCCTTGTCCAGATTGCGGACCACAATCCCCGCCAAAAAGCTCACAAATTCTCCGGCTCAACCCGAGTCGAGGTCTCTCTTCTCTGCTATCTGCCAGAAAGGGAATTCTGCCGCAGGGAACGGCTGGAATAGGACCCTCCAGCACTCAAAAAAAGTTTGAATATTTAAAAACACATATGATATTGTAAATAAAAAAAGAGAGGAATCATGGAGAATCCTATCTGGGGTAACAGCATTTTCAGGAAGAAAAAGAAAGAGGACGACATCCTTACTCTCCTCAAACAGGTTCCAATATTCTCCGACCTCAACCGCAAAGAATTGGCCGAGGTCGAAAAAATCGTGCACAGACGCACCTATAAAAAGAAGGAGACGATCATCAAGATGGGAGACCCGGGACTGGGGATGTATATTGTCGTCAAGGGCTCGGTCGAGATCGCCACAGAGGAAGGAAAGGGCGAAAAAAGTGCCCTGGCCCATTTGACTGAAGGCTCCTTTTTTGGGGACCTGGCCTTACTGGACGAGTCTCCCCGCTCTGCCTCTGCCTTTGCCCTTGAGGACTGCAACGTCATCGGATTCTTCCGGCCTGATTTCCTCGACCTCCTCTACAGAAAACCCAAGCTCGGGATAAAAGTTCTTTTTGCCCTGGCCAAGACCATTGGTGAAAGGCTGCGCCGCACCGATGAATTGCTCATGAAAACTCAGGAGAAAAAGAGCAAAACCCATCATGGATAAGTATACCTACGAGCTTTACTCCCAGCTTCTTAAAACCTCCTGGAAAGTCTTCCTGATCATCCTCGGTATCGCTCTCATGGTCATTCTCTTTCCGTACGCAAAAGATGTCCTGATCATGTTCATCATCGCCTGGCTACTATCCGTGCTTCTCAGCCCTCTAGTCGACTACTTAGAGAGCAAGAGAGTCAGCCGAGGTTGGGCAATTTTAATTGTCATGATCATCATCCTGGCGCTTATCGCTCTTTCGTTCAGCCTGATCATCCCGGGAATCATCCGCACGGTCGAGGCGCTAACAACCAAGCTTCAGTCCGATGTCATAAACGAGTTAAGCGTCAAAACAGAAGCCTTCTTCGAGAAAAATTTCAACAATGCCGAGTTGGCCAGGAATGTGACCGCAAAATTGAATGAGATAGGCGTAAACCTGCTGAACAGCCTCGGTGAGTTCTTCAAGAATGTCGGCTCATTCCTCGCCTCCATGGTCATCGTACCGGTGATCACCTTTTTCCTGATCAAGGACTCGCGGCGCTTCAAACGGGCTATCATCTCCCAGGTGCCGAACAAATACTTTGAGCTCTCTTTGAACATCCTCCATAAAGTGGAGAACCAGGTGGGAAAATATATTCAGGGTCAGACCATCGATGCTCTGATCGTCGGCATCCTCTCGACTATCGGTCTTTTTCTGATCAACGTGGCCTTTGAATGGCCAATCCAGTATTTTTTCTTCATCGGAATGCTGGCTGGCCTGGCTAATCTAATCCCCTATGTCGGGCCAGTTGTCGGAGCGATCCCGGCTCTGATAATAGCCATACTCAACAACCCCCCAAACCTGGGGATGGTCTTGATCTGGATCGTCGTCATGTTCATACTTGTCCAGGCCATCGACAACTCACTCGTCTCTCCTCTGGTCGTCTCCAAAAGCGTGAACATGCATCCCCTGACAGTGATCGTGGTGGTGATTATCGGCGGGAAAATAGCCGGCGCCATAGGGATGCTCTTTGCAGTCCCCCTGACAGGTATCATCAAAGTCACACTACAGCAGGTGATCTGGGGATTGAAAAAATACAGCCTGCATTCAATCTCTCCCTTGAAGGAGGACTCATTCCTCAATCCAAAAGGCGGAGAGGCCGCTTAAAATGGAACTGGAATTCTTAGGAGTGAGAGGCTCGATGCCGGTCTCCGGCACGGACAGAAACAAATACGGAGGCCACACGCTTTGTGCCTGCCTGATGAATTCTGAGAAGGAATGGATCATCATCGATGCCGGGACCGGCCTAAAAAAACTGGGAGAAAGGCTGCAAAGCCAAAGCGGGGAAAAACCTCTTAACATCCATATCCTGCTCACTCATTTCCATCTGGACCACATCACAGGGCTCCCCTTCTTCGCACCCCTGTATTTTTCGAATGCCACCATTAACTTTTATGCGCCGACCAGCTCCGATGAGACAGAAAAATATTTAGGCGGCATAATGGCTGGCAGGTACTTCCCCCTGGATCTCAAAGAGACTCCATCCAAAAAAACATTCACGAAAATCCCCGAAAAAAAATTCGCCATCGGAAGCGTAGAAATCTCTCACTGTGCTCTCAATCATCCTCAGGGCAGCGTGAGCTACAGGCTCGAGGAAAACGGGAAAGCCACCGTCTACGCCACTGACACTGAACATCCTGAGGAAGGGATAGACCGGAATCTAGTCTCATTCGCCATGAAAGCTGACATCCTCATCTACGACGCCATGTTCACGCCTGAGGAGTATGAATCCGGAAGGAAGGGCTGGGGGCACAGCACCTGGCTGGAAGGAACAAAGATCGCCAGGGCGGCAGATGTCCGCACTCTTTACCTCTCTCATTTCAATCCAGACCATTCGGACAAACAAATCGACAAGATCATCTCCCTGGCTCAAGAAAAATTTGCCCATACATTTGGAGCCAAAGAGGGACATAAGGCGATTCTGTGATGGATCGGAATTTATCCTTATTTAAAAATGAGGATATTTTCTATATGATGGTTCTTTTTTGACTTCTTTTAAAAAGGAGAGGAGAGAATGAAGAAAATCTTGATTTGTCTAATGAGTCTGGTTTTCGTATGCAGTGTCGGGCTTTTAACAGCCGAAGAAAAGGACCCTCTTGATGAATACGAAGGTAAATTCTGGTCTGGATTAGAAGGACTGGAAAAAATCAACTTTCTCAAGGGTTTCTTAGCGGGTATCAGAGCCTGCCATACGGAAATAAAATATTACAAAGAGGTCCTTGAAGATCCTGAAGAGGGCGATAAAAACAAGGCAGAAGTCATGGGGGAAGTCCTTGATTATATCAAATCGGTCTTTAACTGTTTCGAGCTGTCTTACGGGCAGCTCATCGATGGGTTGGACGCCCTCTATAAAGACGAGGCGAATAAAGTCATCCCGATAAACAGAGTGATCACGGCTGTGGCCGAGAAAATAAAGGGAGAGATTGACGACGCTTCGTACAACGCCTATGTCGCTGAGTTGCGGAACGAATACAAAAAATAAACCGTTTCCCTCACAATCGTTTCATTTCAATTTTTTGAATCATTCTAACCGGGTAAAAAATGGTTATGCCTTCTTTATCGATTTCGAGCATCCCTGCCTGATAGGTCGCTTCGATTTTCTCTCTGGCATGCTTGGGCTTGTCGAATTTCATCTTCTCGGTTAAATCACCCTGGAGAAAGAAACGGAGCTCCCACATTCTGGCCTCCTTCACTTTGAATTGGTGAGCCTAATTATACCAGCATTGATAGAGAGGGAAAAGTCAGTTATTTCATCAACTGGACGTTCCATCCCTAGAGGCGAAAACGAGAATTTCTTCTTCAGCTCAATCGCATTCTCGGGGAGAGGGACGAGCCCAAAATAATCATCATACAGGATGACTTCAGTCTTGACCTCCTGGATTGGAACGCTCATGCTCTGATTGAATAAGAATAGATTAAGCGAAAGGAGCACAAAAAAATATCTGTACCTGATTTCCATCCTCCTTTTTATTCCCATTTCATCCTATAAACCACCAGCTCTTTATAGCCGCTCTCTTTTTCTCTCAGGCAGTAAAGGCAATCATTCTTGATTTTCGCATCGAATACAGAACCGTGGAGAATTCTCTGATTCTCAAGGCTGACTCTTCCCACAAATGCTCCGCCGGAGTTGAAGATATCATACATGTATTCCCCTGGATTCAGGCCCTCTTCGAAAGTCAGAACAAATAAATGTCCTTCTTCATCAGTAAAAAGATTGCGGAATGGAGGCCAATACTCTGTAAAATATAGATTGGCCAAGATCGGGTCTCCCTTGGGGAATCGAGCGAAGTAGGATTTTATGTACTCCTCCGAAACCTTGACCGGTTTATATTCTTTCCTTATTTTCCGTAATGAATCTCCATCAAGGTCATAGACATGGATTTCATAGCCTCTTTCCGTGTTTCCGATATAGATCCTGTCCTTGGACACAGTATATATAAGCTTGTCTCTATTCACTGGACTTTTTACCAATAACACGTTTGGGTATTGAAAATTATCCAGCTCCTTTACATCTTCAAATTTCGAGTTACAGAGACCCACAAATTGCTTCCTGAACTCCGGAGTATCCTCCCCCCAAAAAATAAAATATTTTCCATTCTTGAGTGGAATCGGACTATAATTTTTTTTCAATCGAGTTTCTCTGAGAAAATTACCGTCACTATCATATACGAGGAATTTGCTCTTCGAAGGGTCTTTGGCTATGATCTCGCCCTGAGGATTGACCAGTACTCTGCCTCCCCACTCAATCTCTCCCGGCCCCTGCCCTCTTCGACAGAATGA
>JAOUKO010000262.1 GCA_029882525.1 Candidatus Aminicenantota bacterium
ACCGCTGAATTTGTGCTTATAGAGCCTAACCATTGTTCTTACGGCATCAAACTTATTCATACCCGCACATAGATTTACCCCCAGATTCCCGTCGTTCAGCTTGATGTTCGTGTCGTAACAGAGTCCGCCGGCAAAATGGGGATTCTTAATCACTCCTAAATTGGTGAGGTTTGTCTGTCTGGGTTTATCCAGTGATAGGGTGCAAGGAATATTCCTGTAGGTAAAAATGGTCATTAAAGCCGCAACAACAATTGAAGTTTCGACCGAGACCTTACGAATGGCGTCTATGAGCGGATTCCTGGAGTTATTCAGGGCATTTGCCTGGGCAACGATTCCAATGCTGGCATTGATAAGGCAGTATTGACTTATGAAATGTTTATTACTTTCTTGAAAGCGAACTCGTATCACATCGCACAGTACTGCATTCTTCAAATTTATTTTTATGGGCACCCCTCGAATAAAAGATTCGGGACGAAATGGTTTATGATAATCATTGCTTCCTCCCAGTCCGACAGCTCCAAAAGTGAATTCCTCTCGAGCAGCAGGGAAACTCATCAAAGCATTGGCAAGGAGGTTCACTGTGCCATCGCCGCCTGCAGCGATAAAAAAGCGGTCCCCTTTTTTTACGGCAGATGCAACCTGATCGATCAGTATTGCAGGAGATAGAATCTCATCGACTTTAAATTCTCGATAACGCGAACGGAACTCAGGCTCAATCTTCTGCCACTTCTCCCGGCCTTTACCTAGGTGACAACCTGGGTTCAGAAAGATATGCATTTTAAACCTGCTTTTTCTCGGGTCTCTTCTTGAGCATATACTCAAATGCAACGTAAAAAAGAAGAGCCAGGATGATCCATGAAGGCCTTAATGCACAGATTTCTGCGAGCCGCAAAAGGATAAATCCTCTCACCACATGCGCAATCGGCTTGTAGGCTTCGTTTTCATCTCTGGTGCGATGAATCCCAACCTGGGCCAGAATTAAAATAATGACCGCACTTAAAAGCACTGCAAGGGAAAGCCACCTCATGGAAAAAGCCTCTTCTGTCAAAAGGACACTGGATATTACCCAACCTGTGGCGAAAACGGAAAAGATGGCAAAGATATCACTCCCGACAGCCGCTTTTTTCCAGCCAAAGACCACGACAAAGGTGTTGTATCCGCTCAATCGATCAGCGGAGATATCTTTGAAATAACCCATCAGCACAAAATTAGCATAGCTGAAAAAGACGCTGAGCACGATGGGCAGAAGGATTCCTTTCTCAAAGAGAGAGGGAAGTGAAGCGGATGTTCCTGTCGCGGCCAATTTTCCAATAATCGGAAGCAAGGCCACAATCCAGGCATTGTAAAAAGGGCCGCCCCACCACCGCCGTTTAAAATAGGTATAGGTCACAAGACCCAATACACAGATAAGGCCAAATAAGAGTATCCAGGGATTGAGAAGAAACAGGATTGCGCAGCAACCAATGAGGAGGACAAGACTGACCAACAAAGAATGTTCACGTCGAATAATGCCTCGAACCAAAGGACGATAAGGAGAGGAGATCGAATCTGTATCTATCTGGAAAGTGTCTGTTATTCCATGCCCAAGACCGTAAGAAAAGAAAAAAGCGAAAAAGACTCCCAGGGTGACTACGATTCCCCTTTCTGGCCCTTCAACAAACCCGGCTATCCCAGCGGATCCGGAGATAAAAAAAAGGTAAGGACGCATAGTGACCCAATAGGCTTTCCAAAAAGTCAGGCTGAACAGGCTTGCGTATTTCTTCTCCATTTTTTTCTACTCCTTGCCCAGACGAGGATTCGCTAAATCAAACCCAGTCGTTTGCCAACGATTTTAAACTTGTCTAAAGCGAATTCTAAATCACTCTGAGAGAGAGAGGCCATAGAGCTTATTCTTATGAGTGAGGATTCCGCAGATACTCCCGGAGGAATAATAGGATTAACAAATACCCCCTCTTTTTCCAGTTCGATTGACATTCTGAGTGTTTTATCCTCGTCTCCTACCAGGAGAGGAATTATTGGAGTCTCAGTGGTTTCCAGTCTGAAATTAAGGCTCTTAAGGTTCTCTCTTAGGAATTCTGTGTTTTTTCGCAATTTCTGAAGCAGTTGAGGCGACTTTCTCAATACCCGAAGGGAGGCAAGAACAGTCATGATTACAGAGGGCGGAGGGCTGGCCGTGAAAAGAAAAGGCCGGGAATTGAAACGAATGAAGTTAATTATTTCCTTCTTGGCACTGATCGCTCCTCCGACAGAGCTAAACACTTTACTGAACGTGTAACCCACGAGATCGATCTGAGCCTCCATATGAAAATGTTCCAAAGTCCCTCTTCCGTTTTCTCCTAAAACTCCTGTTCCGTGAGCGTCATCCACCATCACAGTCGCACCATATTTATCAGCTAATCTTTTTATTTCAGGGAGATTGGCTATAGCTCCCTTCATACTGAAAACACCGTCAGTGACGATAAGCTTATTGATGCCCGGCTCACATGAGGCCAGGTTCTCTTCCAGGCTGGCCATATCATTGTGCTCATAAATTTTAACTTGAGCTCTGGAGAGGCGGACACCATCAATAATACTCGCATGATTCAACTGGTCGCTCAGGACAATATCATTTTCCCCAACAAGTGCATATATGGTGCCTAACATTGTCATGTATCCTGTGGGGAACAGCAGTGTGGCTTCCTCTCCTTTAAATTCAGACAGCTCTTTTTCCAGTTGTATGTGCAAGCTTGTAGTCCCAGCACAAATTCGAGAGCTGCAGCTTCCGGTGCCATATTTATCAATAGCCTTTTTGACTTCTTCTTTTACTTCGGGAAGTGTGGATAATCCAAGATAATTGTTTGATCCAAGCATAATCAACTTTTTTCCATCCTTGTAGACTGTTGGTGATGCTGTCGGGTCTAAAACACGCAGGTAGGGATTTTCAACTCCTAGCCTTGCCATGAGGGATTTGTAGTATTCCTCAAACTGGAGGCATTTTTCCAAGAGAGTTCCTTTGGCCATTTCATTTCCTCCTCTATAGATTTCTCATTTCGCTGTTAATTTAATCTCTCCCAGGAAGAAATGTGTCAAAAAGTTGTTAAGAATCTGTTAAAAGTTGGCAAAGATTTCATCCTTTAACGAGAGGAATTTATCCTCAACGTCTTCGTAGTTTATTACTTGGTTCCTTTAACTGACTTTTCCCTCTCGTTTATATCACAAATATGAATAGAGGTCAAAAAGCTCGAATACATATTTCTCCAACACGCTTCATAAATAACAAAATGAGTTGAATTGTACCGAATCGATGTAAAAGGATGAGAGACAATAAATGGCTATTGACTGAGAATAATCGGTTGTCTCATGAATTCAAGGATTTTTTCATAGGCACGAGAGGGTCTTCTCCTCTTTTCTGGATCAATTTCAAGGCCACCAGATAACAGAGAACCCCCCAGAGGTAGCCAAAGATGGGGTCCAGAGCGTGGTGGAGCTGAATATAGACCACAGATAACCCTACGCCGATGGCTATGGGAAGCAACACGTAGCCCAGCTTCCTGATGTAGCGGATAGCCACCAATGCCCAGACCAGGGCTCCGGCCACATGGGAAGAAGGAAAAGCAGCTACGGGTATCCCTCCTATGTTCTGGATAAACTGATTCAGAGGTACGAATAAGTAGCCGGTTTGCTCCTTTACGTGGAGTTCTTGAAGAAGAGGGACATGATTGGGGTCTAAAGTGGGGATGAGAAAGAAAAGGAAAAAATTGGTGAGATAAGTAAAAGAGAGGATGGAAAACACTGCAAGCGTTTCCTGTTTTTTGTGTCGAAAAAAAAGTAAAAAAGGGACCAGGATGAAAAAGCTGTAGTAGCCCACGTAGATGAAGTGCATTATTTCATTCAGCCAGGGCGTGTACAATTTCTGAACCCAAACTGTCGGGTAGACTCCAAAAATCAGCTTATCCCAGCGAACGACCAGGTCTGTCATCCAGAAATTGCCGTAAAACATCGGCATCAGAGCAGCCAGCTCTTCCCATCCGTACAGAAAAACAGGTATGGGGTACATTGTCCGCATAAACCATAGAATTTTTTTCTGGGGATATTTCTCTGCCGCTCGGATGATTTCCAAGATGACGATAGTGAGCAGAGCATGCAGCAATACATAAAGCAGCCACCGGTTCACTCCTTTGTGGAAAAAAATCAACAGGAATCCCAACAATCCCAGATATGTCAGGCAAACAATGTCCATCAAACGGAACCGGAAGTGTCCGTAGCGGGATTTCCAGAGACGCTGGAGAGATTTCGCGATCCTTCTCATTTGATCAGATGTTTCATTTTTAAAACTTTATTGTTTTGTGCAGTGTCGAAGCAAATCATCACCAAAACTACTCTGT
>JAOUKO010000263.1 GCA_029882525.1 Candidatus Aminicenantota bacterium
CAAATTTCGCTGATGAGCCCGATTAAAGTATAGAATATGGTTTTTAAGGTTTAAAAACTTTTATTTGAATCTAAATGTGACACAGCCTGATTGCGGGCGCAGCGTGGCAATCTCATAGAGGAAAGATTCTTTTTCCCCCGAGATTGCTTCACTCCGTTCAATGACATATAATCCCGTCACTCAGGGACAAACTTTAAAATTTCCAATACTACTCCATCAACCGACAGATCTCATCCTAAGCTGAATAACTCCCTAGAAAGGAAACGCTTATGTCTCGCCTTACGGCTCACATTCTTTTCCAGCACGCTTGACACATGACGGAGAAAGGTTCTACTCTATAATCAGATAAAGATTAAACAAAAGGCGGGTGGCGTGAAAAAATTCCTGTTCATCTTTTCAATGCTCATTCTTGTCAGCGGCATCCATGCCCAGGAAATAAAATTCATGCTCGGGGGAAGCCTCTCAAGATACGAGATTTCGCCCGAATCATATTTCGATTCTGACCTTGGAGATGACTACAGCTATGAAATAAGCCGTAAAAAGGGATTTCTCCTGGGTGGGGGAATCGAATTCAATCTGGCCAGAAACGTATTTCTCGAAATCGATGCTCTGTATCTTCAAAAAGGCACAGAAGCCCAAAGGATCTATTCAATGATAGAAATAGGCATAGCTCCGCAGAAATACACTCTGCACGTCATCCATATCCCCGTGCTGCTCAAAATCAGGTTCCTGCGCGGCTCATCTCCTTACATCCTGGGTGGACATGAATGGTCTCTTGTTCTTTCCCACAGATGCAGGCCCTTCCTGGATGACCAGACTGGAAACTATACTAGCATAACAGAATCTACCGAGACTCTTGAATCCGGGCTTGTCTACGGAGGGGGATTCGAGATCAAGTTGAAGAAGACACTGCTTTTTATCGAAGCCAGGTTCCTTAATGGATTGAATAACATAATAAAGGATTCTCAGTTCGACTGGCAAACAGCAAAGACCAGGACAATAGTCGTTCTAGCAGGATTTAAAATTTAGCTTTAAAAGGGAAACTATAAAAATTCTTATTCATATTTATGAGCATTTTTTATAAGTCCGTTACGATTCTAGCGATTTGTTTGCCGATTTTATCCCATGATTTCGCTTTTTCCAGGCACTTACCATGAACCTTCAGTGAAGTCGCCTGGATAAAACAGACATCCTCAAAAACAGATAGAACCATTCCTATCCCATGCTCGGCAACCAATGCCTGGAGGATATCATATACCTGTCCCCTTGTTCTTATAACCTCTCGAATCGTTCTGTTGTCTTCCATGTCTCCCCCCAAAAATAAGAGCTGACTTTATATAAGATAAGGAAAGTGGGCCGTCCCGTCAACATGATTGCCATATTTTTTTTCATCATTTCTGTTTCGTATTGAAAAAACCTATGCAATCCGCTTAGAATAATAAGTTGTGGCCCTGAATTGAAAAAACTGACAGCACGATTGAAGCTTTGAAAAAGAAAGCACGCTCACCCGAAAATATCCCCATATAGGTTACCTCCCTATGTGCTTGCATACATGGACGCTAAGGAGAAATCATGAGTGCCAATAAAATCCGCATGTCCGCAGCGGCTGCGCTGCTGCTATTTCTCATCACAATCCCGGCTTCTTCCTTCACTCAAGAGTCCGAAAAAAAAGACCGGGAACTGGTCATCACTTCGTGGCTTGTGCTCGGCCCTTTTCCCTCTCCTCTCCCCTTCTTCCACGATGATGAGAAAAAGGTCTTTCCCGTAGACAAGCTGCTCGAGTTTGAAGCCACCGACATTCCCTGGCTCAAGCCCAGAGAGGGCGCTTCGCTCAAGCTCCATGACGGCACCCGGGCTCAATGGAAAAAAACCGACACCGGAAGAAGAGGAGTCCAGCTCACCAAGAGCGCAGATATTCCCTCCACCGCCTACCTCGGAATCTACGTGGAGGTGACGAGGTGGACGACAGCCAGGATCACCGTAGTCAGCCCTCAGCTTTTCCAGGTCTATCTGGATGGAAACACTGCCGTAAAGAAAACCGAAGCGGATAAAGGCAAAGAAGGAGAAGACTCGCCCCGAGGAAAAAGCGCCTCGGAGGACATTATCCTCGAGACAGGAAAACACCTCCTCCTGGTCAAGACTGTCTTTGACCCGGCCTCCGGCTCTGACTGGACGGTCGAGGCAGCTCTCTCCTATAACGAAGGCTATGCTTCCCCGCCCCCGTTGCTCACCCATTCTCCGGTAGAGAAGATGACCATCAGGCATCTCCTCGACGGGCCCAAGGTCAACAGCGCCTCCATCTCCGCCGACGGAACGCTCGCCGCCCTGTCCAAATCACAGGCTCAGCCCCCGAGCGACGATTCGGAATCCTGGCTGGAGATCTACCAGCTCCCCGAGGGACGGCTGCTCCATACGTTTCGCGGAGGCATGTCCGTATCCAGTGTGAACTGGGCACCGCAGGGAAAAATCTTCTCCTACACCAGCCACGACAAGTCAAAAGCGACAATCTGGATCGTGGACCTGGACAAGGGAACCACAAATCCCATCCTCAAAGACGTCGAAGACCTGGAAGGCCATGTCTGGGCGCCGGACGGAAGCTTCATCATCTACTCGGTCTCGGAGAAGGGACAGCAGGACAGCAAGAACCTCAAAAGATTCCAGAACATGGAAGACCGGCAGCCCTGGTGGCGGGACCGCAGCTATCTCTACAGGCTCACCGTGCCTGACGGCGTCCGGCAGCGCCTGACCGCAGGAGAGCTCTCCACTTCCCTGAACAGCATCAGTCCGGACGGCAAAAGTCTCCTCTTCACCCGGACTCTCGTCGATTATGCCGAGCGCCCCTTTTCCAAGACCGAACTCTACTCTCTTGACCTTTCCACACTCGAAGCAAAGATGTTGTGGAAGGGAAAATGGTTCGACAGCGCCCAGTGGGGACCGGATGGAAAGAATCTTCTTGTCCTCGGCGGTCCCTCGACGTTCGGAGCCATCGGTCATAACGTCCCCAAAGGCACTCTTCCCAATGAACTGGACACACAGGCTTATCTGTATGACCCCCAGACCGGTCAAGCCGACCCAATCTCAAGGCGCTTCAATCCTTCCATTAACCAGGCCTTCTGGAGCCGGACAGAGGACTGCATCTATTTCAAGACAATCGACCGCTCCTTTCAGCAGCTCTATAAATTCGACCTGCAGAAAAGAAGCCTTTCCCATATAGACTGCGGGATTGAAGTCATTCAACAGATCGATATCGCCGAGAATAAACCTGCGGCTGTGTGTGTCGGTTCGAGCGCGACGATTCCGCCCAAAGCCTATTTCCTGGACCTGGAGAACAGGAAATGGACCATCCTTCATGACCCGGGAAAAGAGGACTTCGTGGATGTCAGGTTCGGAGAGGTCGAACCCTGGAGATTCAAGAACAAACAGGGCCGCTGGATCGAGGGCAGGGTGTATTATCCCCCTGATTTTAACAAGAACAAAAAATACCCGTGCATTGTCTACTATTATGGCGGCGCCTCTCCGGTAACCAGAGAGTTTGGGGGCCGCTACCCCAAGAACCTCTATGCCGCCCAGGGATACATCGTCTACGTGCTTCAGCCGAGCGGTTCCTATGGTTTCGGGCAGGAGTTCTCCGCCCTTCATGTGAACGACTGGGGCCTGGTGGTAGCCGATGAGATCATCGACGGCGTGAGAAAATTCCTCAACGACCATTCATTTGTCGATCCCAAGCGAGTCGGCTGCATGGGCGCCTCCTACGGCGGGTTCATGACCATGCTCATCCTCACCCGCACCAACCTATTCTCCGCGGCAATCGCCCATGCCGGTATCAGCTCCATCTCCAGCTACTGGGGCGAAGGCTTCTGGGGCTACTGGTATAACTCCGTCTCCGCAGCCAACAGTTTCCCCTGGAACAGGAAAGACATCTATGTGAATCAAAGCGCCCTGTTCAACGCGGATAAGATCTCGACGCCCCTCCTGCTTCTTCACGGCTCCCAGGACACCAACGTGCCGCCTGGCGAAAGCACCCAGCTCTTCACAGCGCTCAAGCTCCTCGGACGGGAAGTGGAGTACATCCAGATCCTGGACCAGGATCACACCATCATGAATTACACAAAGAGGAAGATATGGACCAAAACCATCCTGGCCTGGTTCGACAAATGGCTTAAGAGCGAGCAGGAATGGTGGAGCTCCCTCTATCCCCAGAAGTAAGAAAAAATGCAACAAGAAAACTCAATAAAGGTTTTCGATCATGCGGGATAAAGCAGAAGAAGATAATAAGGGGCATTAGAATTTCTCATAGATATTCGAGACCCGCAAAAATTCGAAGCCGGATGCAATCCCATCCTCCAGGCGGAGCTTCTCAAC
>JAOUKO010000264.1 GCA_029882525.1 Candidatus Aminicenantota bacterium
GAAAAGCATGCCACTTCGACTTTTTTCAAATTTGCGGAGATATCTTCGATTTTCCATTCTCTGCGGAATGTCTGGAGCGAGCCTGGCTCTCTGATTACTTCAGACTTACGAGCCTCTTTGAGCTCCTCGCTCTCGAAAGGAAGGGATTTGAGGTATTCTAGCAGCGAAGCCGCGAGCTCCGCTGTCTTGAGGTTAAGGCTGGCATTTCTGTGGATGAGGAGAGAATGGACTGTGAGCTGAAGCGTCCCTGTGATCAGCAGAGTGACAAGGGAAAAAGAGACGAGCAGCTCCACCAGGCTCAACCCCTGATTTTTCTTTTGTTTGTTCATCAGCTTTCCTTCTGGAGTGAAAAATTTCATTTTCATGTTCTCGCTTTTACCGATGCGGCTGGCCTTTTTTTATCATCAGGCAAGAAGGACGACACTATGATTCACAGGATTGTCATTTCCAGCAAAACGAACCGGCTTCTTCTGTCAATGTCCGTTCAATAGTTGAGACGGCGGCATCGCGCTCGAAAGAGATTCACTTATGCGCGAATCGTGCCAGCTAGGGAGGAAATTCTTTAGGGGGAAAAAGGAGAATGGGCGGAAAGCTGTCAACCGCTGGAGACAATAACAAGAAATGCAGACTGGTTTTGTCTACAGAGGTTTACATGGAGTGAGGATGGAGACAGCTTATTGAATTTTCCTGACCAGAATTTTTCACGTCAGGCCGGCTAAGAAAGAACGGCTCGCTTTTTTTACTGTTTATATTACTTAAAAATGGAACTTGATTCCGAGAATAGCCTGCCCTCCGCCAAGGTCAAGCTTCAGAGTCTCGTCCGGATCAATGGCCAGAGGATATTCCTGGTCCTTCTTGGCGGCAATGTACCTGCCCTCTGCGTAGAGCGATATATTCCTGCCGACTTTATAATCGACGCCGCCTCTGAAGTGCGCTCCGAAGGCTGAAACTTCTGTTTTCTCAAATGTGACCGAGTCAATAGTCACATCGTGATCCTCAATGACTGGATACCAGGTGTGGGTGTATTCAATCACGGAGACCAGGTCTAGAGTGGCTTTGATCAGGGTTCCGCCGCCGCCGACATAGACGCCCAGCGAACTCTTTTTTATGAGATAGATATTGAGTCCAAAGCTGAGCATGTTTTTTTTGAATGTCGGTGCTGTGCTGATCGTATCCGTATCGACGGTATCATATTCATAGTATTCCAATTCATCACTAGAAAAGAAATCAAAGCTGGGAAGCCAAAGTTCCAGGCTCCACCAGGGAGTCCCGGACATGGTGGCCACGCTTGCTGTCAGCTCTATTCTGGGCGTCACGAAAAAGCCGACGCCGGCGTTGAAGCCGAATGCTTCCGGGGATTCAAACGTGTCATACACGTATAAATCTTCCAGAAGAGAAGTAGGACGGCTATGTGTATGGTCGCTTATTAGGTAAGCAGATGAGAACAGTCCTCCTATCGCGATATTGAACCTCGTTTGAGGCGCAGCTAGAGGTCTGGATCGTACTGCCTTGGGCTGGACTTCGGGCTTGACCGGCTGGGGCACGACTTCTCTTTCCGGCTCCGGCTGCTCCTCTATCACCTCGACAAACATGTTGTGGATGTATCCGGTGATCAGCACCCCGATATCAGACGTGAATTTCACCTCGTACCAGTCTCCGAGCTTTTTCTCGACCTCGAAGGTGCTTCCTACGGGGAGGTCGAGGACGACTTCACTGTCGACATTGGGCTGCATCCGGATGCTTGCATTCCTGACGACGACTTTGATCCTCTGCTTCTGGGCATAGCTGATAGCGGGCAGGATCAGGAGAAAAACTACGGTGAGACTGATGATTAATTTTCCATTAAGCCTGTTTCCCATGGTACCTCCTTATTATGTTGTGAATCTATTTCTTGCCTTTGGGGACCGCGTTGATGCTTGTGATTTTCCATGCATCATCCTCTCTTGTCAATCCCCAGTTGATTATACCTTCGAACAGGCTTTCCCTGATTCCGTCTTTGGATGTGCCTGTTATGATATGGGAGAAGCTTATTTCCGCCCGGTCAACTCCTTTGAATTGAATGTTGATATCCGAGGCCGTGGCTTGAAGGTTTGGGTAGGTGGCCATGATCGCTTGCGCTTGATTCTTTAGCCTCTGGTATACCTCCGGAGAGCAGGCTCGTTCATAGAACCTGAGCAGGTTTTTGGTGTTGAGAGACTGGATGTACTGTTCGACGAGGAGTTTGGCCTGTTGGGGAGCGAGCCTTATCCTCGCTTGAGTTATCAGCCTTCTCGCCTGGGCGTTTTCCGGGTCTAGGCTCAGCACTCTTTTTGCCTGGTCAATGCACTCCTGGTATTTTCCTTGGTCGAAGGATTCCTGGGCCTGGTTGAGCCCGTCCTTGACCTGTTGTTCTTTTCTGTTTTCCTCCTTTTTTTTCTTTGCCTCGGCCAGGAAGAATTGAGCGGAAGAGTTGCCCGGGTCAAGCCTCAAGACTTCTTCCATCAGCTTGATGCATTCATCGAAATCTCCCCGGCTGAGAGCGTTGACTCCCTCGTTCAGCTTGACGGAGATATCCGGTTTCTTCTCTTCGGGTTTTTTCTTTTCCGGCCTTTTTCCCTCGGGTTTTACGGGCTCGGCTTCAACCTTTTTCGAAGGAGCCTTTTTGGACGGTTGTGCCGCTTTCGGCTCTTCTGCTGATGCTGGCCGCGGCTCGGGCTTTGCTGAAACGGGCTGCATCTGGTCCTGGATGTTGATGACTTTCTGGCTGACCAGGGCGAAGTCCTGACCCTGGGGGGCCGTATTCAGGTATTTTTTATAATAGTCCAGGGCTTTGCTCCATTCCTGTTTCTGCTCGTAGATCAGCCCGAGCTGGCCGTATGCCCTGTGGTCCTTTTCATCGATGGCGATGGCCTTCTCGTATTCCGGGATCGATTCATCCAGTTTGTCCTGCGCTTTCAGTGAATTGGCTAATCCGAATTGGGCGTCGAAATTCTTTGGGTCCAGGTCTCGGGCCTTTTTGAACTGGTCGTAGGCTTTGGAGTACTCTTTTTCTTTCCAGAGTTGATTGGCTGAATTCAGGTGGTCTTCGATTGAGGGAGCTTCTGGAGGAGAAGGAGAAATCCCAAAGATCTCAGGAAGCGGAGTGAAACGCCAGGCGAGAACCGCAGCAATGATGAGAGCTGTCACCGCAATAACGGGTATGAAAATCTTTTTCAGTCCAGGTTTTCCAGAAAGCGCCCTGGATGTGCTGGGCTTATCAGGAAGAACCTTGTCCGTAGTCGGAAATCCTTCCGCAATTCTGTTCAGCACATCAAGCAGCTCCAGGACACTTTGATACCTCTTATCCTTGTCCTTTTCCAGGCACTTGAGGATCAGCCGGCTGAGCTCGACGGAAATCTGGTCATTGATCTCCCTGGGATTACGGGGCTTTTCTCTGGTGTGCTTGATGGCTACGCTTAGGGCCGTGTCTCCTTTAAAAGGAGTGGTGCCGGTCACCATCTCGTAGAGGACCACTCCCATGGCATAGATATCCGTTCGCTGGTCGGCCTCTTTTCCCTCGACCTGTTCAGGAGCCATGTACTCAGGGGTCCCGATCATCATGCCGGAGGTAGTGATACCTTCTCCTTTCATGGAGCGGGCTATCCCGAAATCCATGATGTGTGGATACCCCTTCTTGTCTATCATGATATTCTGGGGCTTCAGGTCGCGGTGGACGACCCCGAGTTTATGGGCCTCGATCAGCCCCTCGCACACCTGTTTGGCGATGTAGATCGCCTTGCCTTCGCTCAGGGGGCCTACTCTCCGGAGCGTGCTTTTCAGGTCTTCGCCTGAAACGTACTCCATGGTGATATAAGGGGTTCTCTCGGCCTTGCTGAGGTCAAACACCCGGCAGACATTCTTATGGGTGATTTTACGGGCGAATTTTATCTCGTTTCGAAAGCGTTCTATGATCCTGTGGTCGGCGGCGATCTCAGGCTTTAAAAGTTTCAAAGCCACTTTTTCCCCGAGCTCTTTATCGAGAACCTTGTAGACATTGCCCATTCCGCCCCTTCCCAGCTCTTCGATGATCTGGTATCTTCCGGCGAATGTGCTGCCGATGGTCAACTCTTCCTTGGGCTGCTGGATGGTTTCCGTTTGAGAATAGGGGATGTCCGTTGACGGAGAGATCTGGGTTCCGCACCTGCTGCAAAACCCGCTTCCCGGAGGGTTCTCAAACTGGCATTTGGGGCATATCATATCCCTGGCTTCCTTTGCCTGGTTGGCACAAGAATATCAATTGCTCGGGAA
>JAOUKO010000038.1 GCA_029882525.1 Candidatus Aminicenantota bacterium
GAAGAAATTCTTTGAGTTGATAATAAGCTGAGGATACCGTTCTGTCATGCGTACTTGCTTCAAATATTTGCCTTCCTTATCGAAAAAGGAAACTCTGTTGTTTATGGCATCATTGGTGTAGATATTCTTGTCCTTATCAAACCTTATCAATGATAGACTGCCAAACTCTCCGGGTCCCTGCCCCTCTCTACCGATGGTGAGGAGATGTTTGCCGTCAGCGTCGTATTTCAGGATTCTATGATTGTTTAAGTCACTCACATAAAAATTCCCGTCTTCATCCGTGTTAAAAAAAATGTTTTGACCAAACAGATAATTCTCGTCTCCTTCAACTTCTCCTATGGAAAGTTCTTCTGTAAAGACAATCCGCAGATTCAGCTCCGGTGTCTTGGAATTGGATATAACAACGACGTCCTCAGATTTTTGAATTGTATTGATTTCTGCGGAAAGCGACTCCCTGGGAAAATAATTCATGGCTAAAAAAATTAGAATGATAGAGATTAATAAAAATCGGAATTTGCCTCTCATTTTCTTACCCCTTAATTAAGGCTACTATAATTTATCTGATTTATAAAGTATTAAATTTTCTATGATTATTTGTTGAGAGGATTATTTCAGAAACTGATTCAGGAATTGTTTGACTGCCTGCCAGTATTCCTCGTTTCCTGCTGTGCTTTTCCACAGTGCCCTGGAACCGTGTGTGCCTTGTGCCTGCGGCAAGAAATAAATCTTCTTTGGAGAAGGTATCGCTTCATAAATGGAATTCCATCGGTCTTTTTCATTTTTTCCGGATGTGATGAAAACCGGGATTTTAATATTTTTAGCAGACTTCGTGATGAGGCTGCTGCTCACCCAGGTGAAGTATTCCCCTGGAGAAAAGGCAAGAACTCCGTCAGCTATCGCTGGATCATCTCCAGACATTTTTAGGACGAGTGATGCCGAATAAGAGCTTCCCCAAAGAATGATCTTTCCTTTGGCATAGTGTTTCATGGCATAAGCGGCTCCTGCTTCCATGTCGGGCAGTGCGTCCAGATAGGTCGGATAATCATCCTTAATCTCCACTCGCTTGACAGTTTCATTCTCCACCCCGGCCATTCCATAGCCTGCCCGTTGGTCGATTGCCATGGCGTTAAAGCCAAGCTTATTCAGTTCAGGTGCGATTTCTCGATATTCACCTCGGCTGGATGCGGCTTGATGATAAAGGATAATGAATGGTGCTGTGTTCGGGTGAGCTATATAAACATCAGCGGTAATTTTCACTCCGTCTTTGGAATCAAACGTGATCGTTTCAAAGGAGGTAGCAAAAATTCCAATAGCCATAAACATTAGGGTCACTATTAAAAATTTTTTCATCGAGAATCACCTCCTTTTTTCATTCTGGTTCATCATACTTTTTAAATAATTGAAGGCATTGTTAAGGACCGTTTAAAGGGATATTATTTTAATATAATCCCATCATCTCTAATTCGTTTATAGCAAGAATAGAATTTGATGTCAAAACGATGGGTTCACTTTTTAGGACTGACTTTCTTATTGCTGAAAATGGAGGCCTGGCTTTCTATTCCTGGTCGCGGGGAGCGCTGAGATCTTTGAGCATGTCGATGATGTTTCTGATTCCGCCAAAAATGACGATGACCACCAGAAGCGAGTAGGCTGAGAGGCAGAAGACGAGGACAAATTTCCAAAACAGAGCCCAACTCATTGCGACACCTCCGCTTGTTTGTGTTTATCTGGAAAAAGAAGAGAGCCTATTATCATTCCCAGGATGGCGATGGCAAAAGTAATAAGACCGATGAATTTATCGCTCAGATAAAAGGGCACGTTATCTCCCTGTGTCCAGGGTCCGATCCCCAGGATGGCCAGCAGCCCGGCGAACAGGGCAATAGTCGCTCCGGTCTTGCTCGCTTTTTTCCAGTACAAGCCGGCTGTGACCACGGTGAATGCTCCTGCCAGATAGATGGTCCCGGTCACCGCCATATAATTCCAGAGGGAGACAGGCGCTTCGAACCAGAGCCCCCAGATGAGCAGGAACATCCCGATGCTGACGATCGAAATGCGCGTGATAAGCATGCGTGATTTATCCGAGAGCTCGCCCTTTTTTAAGGGAGCGACGATGTCCTGGGTGATGACAGAACTCCAGCTCAAAAGATAGCTGTCATGGGTGGACATAAAGGCAGCGAACATGCCGGCTGCGATCAGCCCCAAAAAACCGCTCGGAAGAATTTTGGCGAGGAATATCGGCATGCCGAATTGACTGTTGATGGCATCCGGGCCCTGGAATGCAGAGAGCAGTTTGGGGGTTTGCGAGATAAAAACGAAGGCGCAGATTCCCCAGAGCATCGGGATGACCCGGCGGGCGAGATAGGAGACAGAGCTCCAGGCAAAGAGCTGTTTGGCGACTTTAGGGGACTTAGCTGCCAGGGCGCGTAACGTCCCCGACTGCCACAATGCTCCGGCTGAAAAAGTGAGGACGACCATGAAGATGACGTAGATCGAACCGAAGCCGGAGCCCTCGGCGACCGGGTTGAACCAGGAGGCTTGGTTGACGGTCTCCGGAGCCCTGAAGAGATTTCCCCAGCCGATTTTGGTGATGGCAAAGTAGGAACCGACGAGCATTCCTATGGAAAGCACAATGAACTGCAGGAAGTCGTTCAGCACAACCGAGACCATACCGCCCATAACCGTATAAACGAGCACCATGATTAGCATGACCGACATAAAAAGCTTCAGGCCTGCCGGGTTGCTGTAGCCGGTGACTCCCATCATGAACCGGGCTCCGGCCTGGAGGAAAAGCCCCATATTGAGAATCCCGCCTGTTGCCAAAAGAAATCCTCCGATGATCCGGACATTCCTTCCGAACTTCATTTCGTAGAACTCGGGGATGGTCATGACCCGCAGTTCGCGGAGCTTGTAAACGATGAATCCGGTCAGCCCGATGGCGAGGATGCAGACAGTCTCGATGATTCCCACGTGAAACGCGGAAAAGCCGTGTTTGAAGCCCAGCTCAGCGTTGTACATCACTGTGACCAGGCCCAATTCCGTCCCGGTCAGGGTGGCAATGGCCACGAACAGCCTGAGCGAACGTCCGGCAACGATGAAATCGCTCAACTGGCGGACATATTTGCGGACGATGACTCCGATCACGACCGGAATGCAGATGTAAACCATCACGATGACCCAGTCGATCGTGGCGAAATTAGTGGAGAATACGTCCATAGGTTATAGCCTCCTTATCATGTATGATCAGATCTCCCATTCATTTTAAATATTATATTTACCATATTTCTGATTCTATATTAATTAAAATTTTGCGCATTTTTTTGACTCCAACGGAGATTTTCCAATGTCTTAAGATATATCAGTGAACTTCCGAAAGAATTCCCTATTTTTCGTTAAAAAAAATTTAATAGGAGTTTTATCTCATTTTACGAAATAGTATTTTTTTACTATTTCCAAAATTTCTTTTATTTTTTATAAAGAATATGAAGGCAGACATTATTTATGAGATAAGGAGCAAGGGATTAAAGCTGGACAAAAAACAGAAGCCAAATTCATAATTTTCCTTTAGCCCCTATGAATTGTGACATATGTTATCCATAGAGGACAGATATTAAATGGATTACGTTTAAATTTCCCATATTTTTTTGGCACGGATCTTGCAATTGACTAAAACAAGAAAGGAGGTGAGGTGGAGTATAAGGGACAGATGGATTGAATGGAATTTATTGTTTATTTTTTTCATTAGATTTATGATTATTGACATAGAACCCTGCTAAACAGGAGGGAATGAGCAATGAGAAAATACATTCTCATATTCGGGATTTTTATTCTAAGCTTTGGCCTGCTTGCCCAGGAAATCTCTCACCAGACTCTCGTCATCAACGTCGAGGTTCCTGTCCGCGTGTTCAGGGGAAGTATGTTTATCGACAACCTGACCATTGATGACTTTGAAGTCTACGAGGATGGTAAGCTCCAGAGGTTGGAAGCGGTCTACCTAGTCAAAAAGCAGAACATCGAACGAAAGGAAGAGAAGAAGAAATTCAACCCGGATACGGCCAGGACTTTTTATCTCTTTTTCGAGATAACCGAATACTCACCAAGGATAGATGACGCTCTGCACTATTTCATGCAGAATGTCCTTCTGGCTGAAGATAATCTTGTCATCGTGACTCCGATGAAGAGCTACGAGATGAACCCGCAGGCTTTGAAGCTCAAGTCGAATGATGAGATCGTGAATGAGCTTCGGAGTCTGTTGAGGAGAGACGCTATGATCGGCAGCTCAGAATACAGAAGCTCTCTCTCCGATTTGACAAAATTGACCAAAGCCTTTCAAGCGGTCTTTCAGAGTACAGGTGAAGAAGGAATAAGGCTGGACACAGACGTTTCATCTGAATTTGCGGAAGCTTATGAACGGGACCCCACGCTGCTGTTGGCAACGCTGATCGATAACTACCGGAATGTCATGGAGAGGCTTGAACAGCTGAGGTATATCGACCAGTCCAAACTTCTGGATTTTGCCGGGTCTCTGAAGGATAAGGAAGGCCAGAAGTATGTTTTCCTGTTCTATCAGAGAGAATATGTCCCCCAGGTCGAGCCGAGCCTCCTCATGAAAATTGAAAGTGAGTTCCAGTCATCTCAGCACCTTACGCAAAATCTCGCGGGTCTTTTTAGTTTATTTAAAAGAGATATTACATTTGACGTTGACTGGGTCAAACAGGCTTACGCAGATTCTTCCGCCTCCATTCATTTCATGTTTTTCACCCAGCCAGCTCAGCACGTTCCAGGAATTCGCTTCGAAGAGCATTCAGAGGATATCTATTCAGCATTCAGACAAATGGCAGATGCAACAGGTGGGATGACAGAAAGCTCGGCAAATCCATTCATGTTATTCAAGAGCGCGGTGGAGTCCTCTGAGAATTATTACATTCTCTACTACACGCCGCTGAACTACCGCAAAGACGGCCAGTTTAAGAATATACAGGTCAAAGTCAAGAACACGGATTACAGAGTCATCCATCGTGCCGGATACTTCGCGAATTAAAGTAGAGGGTGGAAATATTCGTTGAAGCTTTGTTGCTTCTCCGTGAACAAATCTACAAGTTGTCTTATTCTCCATTTGTTTATTGAGGTTTGAATTGAAGAGATCGAGAATCGTTTTTTTTGCGCTTTTTTTATTTACTCTGCCTGTATTCGGCCAGTTGGAATTTATAACCTCGCTGGCCCTAAAAATTAGCGAACCTATCGAGATTGATGGCAACCTGAGTGAGTCCGCATGGGGAAGAGCTCTTGATGCCAGCGAGCTGCTGCAGTTCAAAACTGAGGAGGGATCGCGCGACCCGCTCAACACAGTGGTCAAGATCCTCTACGACAATAATTTCATCTACTTCGGATTCCAGTGTTTTGATCCTGAGCCGGATCAGATCGTGGCTCGTATCACGGAGAAAGATAGGGATTTGAGGAATGACGATTCCGTCTATGTATTGATGGAGGTAAAAGAGGATAAAGAACATTTCTATTATCTGGGAACGAATCCGAACGGTGTCCTATTGGACGGCAGAATTACTATGGATGGGCAGAGGGCTGATGTGGGATGGGATGGAGTCTGGCGAACCGCGGGCATGAGGACAGATTACGGCTGGAGTGTGGAGATGGCCGCAGACCTCAGCATGTTTAACTATGATCCCAAGGAAAACATCTCCATGGGCTTGAGCTTTTCACGTATAGTAGCCCGCAGCCCGCAGAGCATCTTCTGGGAAGGGCCCCTTGACCCCGCTTTCAAGATCTCTTTGCTCGGTGAGATAGACGAGATTGACTTCCTTAAAGAAATAAAAAGGCTCAAGATAACTCCCCATGTATTTGCGGCGGCAGAGACGGAGGCAGATTCCTGGATTGAATGGGGTCTGGACATGCCATGGGCGCTCAGTCAGACGGTCTCGGCCCATCTCGCCCTGAACCCCGACTTTGCCACGGTGGAGCCGGATGAAGAGCGGATCAACCTGACCCGATTTGAGCTCTTTCTGCCCGAGAAGCGGGATTACTTCGGGGGAAGCTCCGCGATTTACGACCAGCCGATACGGTTATTCTATTCCAAGAGGATTCCTGATATTTACGGAGGCATAAATATCAATGGAAGGTCAAGAGGGCTGGAATTTTCAGCGATGAATGTCTACGCAAGAGAGGATGATTATACGGGAGATGACCCGGCGAATTTTTCAGTGCTTCGATTGAGAAAGAAAATGATGAAGTCCTCCTTTGTCGGTATCCTGGCAGCAAACAGGTTGATCAACGGAGAGAACACAGGGACAGCCGGTATCGACACCTCCTTCCAGTTAACCCGGAATCTGAGCCTAGCCGGGCAGTTTGCGGCCAGCTACGGAGAGCACAGCCGGGAGAACCTTGCCTTTTTCCTCCGCCCCAGCTATGACTCGGATAACTTACATTTTCATCTTGGCTATTTTCATCTCGGCGAGAACTTCGGGGATAATGTCAACACTATCGGTTTTATCCCGGATGATAACCGGAGGGAAATCGACTCAGGATTGGGAATAACATTTTTGCGGAATAAAGGTTCGATAAGCAAGGCTTCGTATCTCTCAAACTATAATGTGTACTGGGGAATGGACGGCATACGGCGGAGCTGGCAGATAGACCAAGGAATTAGCTTTGATTTTAAGAATAAGTTCTCTATACAGGCTCATCACACTGAGGAGTTCAAGGCTTGGGACGGAGTGCTGTTCGAAGAGGATTTCAGGAACAATCTCACGAAGTTAATGGTCGGCTTCAACATGCAGGAATATGATTTTGCATCTTTTGCCTATTCCCGCGGCCGTAATTTCGGCTGGAAGTTCGACATGCTCGAGGTCGGAAAAAATCTCCGGTTCTCCAAAAACGTGGCTGTCGAGTTTGATATGGCCCGCATCTTCTTCTACGGGACCTCCCCCAGAAACCAGTTCGTGATGATGCTCAAAGGATATTTCAATTTCAGCGAGGATTTCTACTCAAAGGTTCTCTATCAGATAAATAACCTGACAGACGTGGAGAAATCGAATCTTGAGTTTATCCTGACCTACAGAATTTTCCGGCCTGCTGCGTTTGTCCATTTTATTTATCAAACGGGAAGGAGCAGGTTCAATGTGCGCCCGACTGAAGGGAGTAAGGTATTTTTAAAATTCAATTACACATTTTGAGAAGAATAAAAATGAAGAAAGTCCTTACTGTCGGAGTCATTTTACTCCTTTTTTTCTCGGTCGCACATCTCCAGGCTCAGTGGATAAAGCTCTTTGGAGGCATCGACAGCGATACTGCCTATCTCATTCAGGAGGCTTCTGATGGGGGATACCTCGTTGCCGGGACAAGCCGTTTGGATGTCAGTAACTTCAGCTACCTATTGGTCGTCAAACTGGACTCGAACGGAACCATGGAATGGCACAAATCGTACACCGGAAGTACGTATATCTCTCTTTTGATGATTCAGGAGACAGCCGATGGGGGTTGTATACTTGGCGGAAGTTCGGCAACCTTTAATCCTGAAGAAGAAGCGGTCTGGGTCTTGAAGCTCACCCCAGGAGGGGATATAGACTGGTCAGAGAGTTACGGCAGGATTGTCAACGGCTATACCCGGTCCATTCAGCCGACGAGCGACGGGGGATATATATTTGCCGGCTCAACTGAGATGGCGGAGATAGGAGGACAGGATATCTGGGTCTCCAAGTTTACGGCGACTCTGGATGTCGAGTGGCAGCGGGCTTATGGAGGAAGCGATGTGCTCACCATCTATGATAACCCGATCGCCCCTACGATTGTATACGACGATGAGGACGTGTGTTCCGTTCAGCCGACGATCGATGGAGGGTATATTCTTACCGGTCTTTATCGAGACCCTTTGGAATCTGATTGGGAGGCATTGATTTCAAAGCTTGATGCGTCGGGTAATATTGAATGGAAACAGACCTACCTGGGATATTTCGGGGCTAACTGCGTTTATTCTGTTCAGCAGACGATCAATCGGGGCTTTGTATTCGCAGGTTCCTCGTTCAATCTGGTACCCGGGTCTTCTTCTCTAGAGATTAGTAAAGATATCCTGGTTTTAAAACTTGATCCAGAAGGGCTCTTGGAGTGGAAAAGGACTTTTGGCGGGTCTGACAATGATTGTGCTTATTCCATCCAGCAGACAGAGGATGGAGGATTCATTCTGAAGGGGACGAGCATATCTTATGGTCTTGGCGAAGGAGACATCCTGATCATGAAATTGAGCTCCTCAGGAGAAATTGAATGGCAGAAAACCTACGGGACCTGCACAAAAGAGGAAGCTCATTCTCTTCTCCAGACAAGCGACGGCGGTTATCTGGCTTCGGGCTATATCTATTCATTCGGAGCTGGCGCGAGAGATTTTCTGCTTTTGAAGCTTCTTCCTGATGGCTTGATCAGCTCTCCCTGCAGATTCATCAATGATTCGTTTCTTATGAGCATGAATGCATTCGTTTATTCTGAAGATGCAGATCTTCAAACCGGATTTTCGGGTATAATCCTTGGACAAACAGCACCGTCATTTGCACTTCAATCAACAGCTTTAAATGAGTATGAACTCTGTTCCTCGAACCCTCTTTTGGCAGTTCGTGCTACTGAAGGCGGGACTACCAACCCGCCGCCAGACACCTATGTTAGTAACCTAGGAGAAAAAATCACAGCTTGGGCTGTCACTGAAGATGGCAGGTTTGTTGGATGGAGTGGAGATGTCACAGACGAGAATTTACATATAGATATAACCATGTCGTATGACAAATCCGTCTGTGCCAATTTTGCTCAAAGAGAATACACTTTGATCATAAACACAGGAGAGGGGGGAACCACAGACCCTCAGCCAGGTGCCCATATGTATGATTATGGAACGATTATCACTGTGACTGCCATACCCGAGGGCGGGTATAAGTTCAGCGAGTGGAGCGGGGACGCGTCAGGGACAGTGAATCCGGTAGAACTTACCTTGAATTCCAACAAGTCTTTAATAGCGAATTTTATTCCTGTAATCCCTGAAGAGGAGGAGTCCTGGCTCGATAAGATATTTAAGATCAGGACCTGCGCCATAGCCACAGCGACCTACGGTTCTCCGGAGCATCCGCATGTGAAGGTGCTGCGGGAGTTCAGGGACAGGTATCTTGTTGAGAGCAGGCTCGGGCGGCGGTTTGTGGAGCTGTATTACAAATACTCTCCAGCCGCCGCTGAGTTCATTTCCAAGCATAAGGTGATAAGGATGGGTGTCAGGCACCAGCTTCTGCCCGTGATCGCTTTCAGTTATTCGATGGTCCGCTTCGGGCCGATTGTTACAGCAGCGATCATTATCTTTGTTTTTATAGTTCCAATCTCCTCTATCTCACTCTGGCGAAGAAAGAGAATAAGGAACGCATAGCCATTTTCTTCTTTTTGATTCCTCGTTTTTATGTATTATAATTGAAGTATCAATAAGTGGAGGGAATCATGAAATCCAAAACAAAATTTATTTGGCTTGCGTTTATCCTTATTTCATTTCTCGCTGTGGGCGCGGTTGGCGATCAAAAGGCTGGCTGGAAGGGGAAGATAGAGGAAGAAGATGGAATCAAAGTCATAAAAAATCCTGATAAACCTCTCTACGGAGAGATCGAGCTTGAGTTGGAGCTGGATTTGAGCATCGGAGGAGAAAACGCAGGTGAGGATTATAGTTTTAGGCTTATTTCGGATATTGAAGTCGATGACGAGGGAGACATCTATGTCTCAGACTACAGAGAATGCCGAATCCAAAAATATGATAAAGGCGGCAATTATCTCCAGACAATAGGCCGAAAAGGCGAAGGGCCGGGTGAGTTTCAACGGCCTGGCCGTATGTATTTCGACCATGAAGGCAGGCTCTATGTCAACGAGATCAGGAAAATCCATATTTTTAATAAGAACTGCGTGTATGAGAGAAGTATCATCCCGGAGTTTCCACTCCTGAGTTTTGGCGTAACAAAGGAAGGGAATTTGTTAGGACAGTCGTATACATTTGCAGAAGATAAACGCACAATGGATGTTATTCTTGTGGACCCAGAGGGAAAAAAGCTAGAGAAGAGAGCAAGCTTTCCGGATCCAAGTGTGACATTATCAAAGGGAAATATAATGGTAGGAGGTTCTCCGCCTTATAGCCCTGGATTATATTTTTGTCCCGTAAATGAAGAGTTGGCGATATATGGATATTCTTCTGAATACAGACTGTCTGCCGCTGGACCGGCAGGTGAAGTTATTTATTGGATTGAGAAAGAGGAGAAACGCGAGCCGACTTCGAAAAAAGAAGAAGATAAGTATATCAAAAAACGAATGGAAGCGCAGATTGGTGGAGGAAGCATTCAATGGTCAGAGGGAGATTTAAGGAAATTACATAAATTCGCTAAGTACAAACCTTTTTTCACCCAAATAATGGCTGATGATGAGGGCCATATCTTCCTCTCTAAACCAAAGTCCGTTTTAGAGCCGGAAGAAGACACGTTTTTCGACCTCTTCAGTAAAGAAGGATATTATCTTTATAAAGTCAAAATTCACAAGGTCAATCCCCGTGTGATCAAAAATGGCTGTATTTATACCTCCAGGACCGACGCCGACACTGGCTATTATTTAGTCGAAAGATACACAATCAAGAACTGGGACCAGATTAAAAAATGATTCTGATATTTAAGCCATTGAAAAAAATAGAGTTTAATCCGAAGTGACGTGGTTGAAGTGTCCATTGGGACAAAGCCAAAAAAAATACTATTTCATATTTTATGTTAAATAATGAATCGTAAACTCTATCAGGTGCATGACGTATAGAATATAGAACAATATTGAAAGGCAAATACAGGCCCTTGATCATGAGAGAGAACCTTAAGCACTCGCTTTTCATTGTTTTATCAGTTTCGTTTTTATTTTTTGCAGGATGTCGCGCTAAATCAACTGAAGAGGATGTTTTCCATGTGATCAATGTGGACGAGCTGACAGAAGCCTTTGAGAAATACGAGATCATCGGCGAGGGGAGCCATTTCCTGACTGTCAAAATCGACCTGCCTCAAACCCTGCCCTCTTCATTCCAGGCCTACGCCGTGATTCTGGATGAGGACGGATATCCTCTGCCCAAGGTGAGCGGGTATACGCATGACCCGCGATTAAAAGGGAAAAACCATCTCTGGTTTCACTTTTTCATCTATGCGCCCGGAGATTGGCCGCGCTTTTTGAGCGAGAGCGGGCATATTCAATTCATCGTGACCAAGGGTGACGATGTGATGGTGGAGAAGGTTGTTGCGCACCGGAAATCCTGGGGAGGGGAGGATAAAGCGAAGATCTTCGACCTGCCCTCTCCTCCTGACGAGATTCCAGGATATATGATCTTGAAGGATTATACATTTTTAGCGAAAAACGATTACAGGAAACCCCAGGGCTATTATGTCGAAGGCAAGATTGCTGGACAGGATGGAGAATGGAACCGTTTTATCGCTCTCTCTGACATTCAAGGCCAGGAGGAGGAGCCGGAGATCATGATAGAGGTCGATCGGGGCTGGCTCGAGCTGACCACGGGAAAGAGCCATTCCATGCCCGAAGCCATCGCTCCTGCACCGCCTTACATAAAAGGATGGTGGGACGGGAAAGGTTATTTCCATCCCCAGCCTGTTCAGGTAGTTGGATTGAAGCTGGACGAGTAAGAAATCTATTGAACTAGAGACAGATTGGTTGTAAAATCTGCATGAAGGGGAGATTCAAATAAATAAAAACATTTGCTAAGGAGGATTGAATCATGAAAAGGAAATTAGCTATCCTTACCACGATTATTTTTGTCTTGTTTACTCTAACAGGGATAAGCCAGGCCAAAGATTTCAGTCTCAAGTTGACCGGTGGATACGGCACAATGACTGTTGGGGATTACAACTCTCTTGGTGGAGATTTCGAAGCTCTGTTCGATGTGTTGGTCGCAGCTGGAGCCACAAAACAGGGAGAATTCAAGAGCCTCAAATGGGGGTTTGAGGGCGAGGGTGAGATCATATTCAAGTTACCGGCAGGCCTGGGGATCGGGATCGGAGTGGGCTACATTCAAAGAAGCAACGAGAGCGACTTGGGAGTATCAATTCCCTTGGTCGGAGAATTTAGCTTGAATATGCAGCCGGACCTCACTGCAATTCCCATCAATTTAAGCGCGTATTACTTCACTCCAGGCGCTGTCCCGCTCAAGCTCTTTGTCTATGGAGGTGTGGGGTATTATTTCGGGAAAATCAACCACATCTTCAGAGTCGATATGTCACCCCCGGCATACTGGAACCAGAATGAAGGTGATATAAAAGACCAGGGTTTCGGGTTCCATGGCGGAGCCGGTCTGGAATTTAGTTTTGTCCCCAAGGTTTCCTTTTTTATCGAAGGAAGAGCGAGATACTGCAAGCTGAAGAGTTGGGAAGGAAGCGAGACTTCCCTGGATTCTCTTGGGGCCACGTACAGTCATTCCGGAACCCTGTGGTATTTTGAAGCCCAAGATACGAGCTTTGGGACCGGCCAATGGTTCACTGCCCTTGCCTTATCCGATACCCAGCCCACAGGAGCAGATATCAGAAACGTGAGGAAGTACGAAGCTGACCTTTCCGGGTTTATAGTGAGAGTTGGGATAAGAATAAAGTTTTAGGAATCAGTTTAAGAATAATCCTGCTCTTGAATATTCTCTTTTAGAGCACAGTCAGGACTGAAACTTTTCTGTCCAGAGTCTGTTTTTTTGTTGTCTTGCTGTCTTTGTCCGGTTCGTGCTGAACTTTGCCTGCCGCATTTTCTCCTTTGAAGATTTTACAGGCAAACAATGAATGGCTGACGTTTATGCTTGCTGCTGTCGTATATGAATGGACTTTCCGGAAGCTGCGGTGAACAGGATGGGCAGGCATGGCGGAAAGAAATAAATGAGGAAATATGTAAGAATGATGTAAGATTATTTTTATTGAAGTCGTTTTAGAGCTTGATTTATGAAAACCGCTGGTTTAATAAGTTAAGGTTATGCGTTGACCGCAGATTTAATATAAACGCATTAAATAATATGTCGTTGCGAGTTAAACGAAGCAATCTCGTAAGATAAAGGAATACATATAAGATGTCATGGCGAAAGAAGTGAAGCAACCTCATAAAACAAATTCATTTTTTCCTACGGGATTGCCGCGCCCTCGTGGCCAGCAATGACATATTGAGGATGAGTAGGCATAAATTGGGATAAATTGGGGACAGTCCCCAATTATTCCGCCCTTCGGGCTCGCAGTGACAACGGTGAAACATTTATTGCGTTTACAATAGCTTTAGGAGATATATCCATGGAAAGGTCCGGGTCCCTCAAAAGTAGCGGATTCTTCGCCGTCAAAATATTCAGCATTTTAATGATCTTCGTCATCGCATTTTCCTCCTGCGCCAGAGAGCCTGCCTCCCCGTTCAAAATCCTTCCCAAGCCCCGCAAGGTCAAATTCATCAACAGTGCGGGTGTGGGGTTCAGAGGATTAAAGAAAATCAGGATAGAGGGGGATTTTCGCCGGCCGGTGATGGGTCCGATTCTCTCCCTGCTGCCGCTGACAGACCAGAGCGAAAGGGGAACGCTGACCCTCAAGCTCTCTGCTGCGAGGAAACTTCCTGAATCCGAAGAAGGCTACATCCTGCTCGTCAAGAACGGCCAGATTGAGATCGAGTCCAGAGGAGAAGCCGGCCTTTTCTATGGCTGCCAGACTCTTGAACAGCTACTCGAGGATTCGCGCGATTCCGGCATGGCTGTCCTGGCTTGCACAATGACCGATTATCCGGCCCTCTCCTATCGGGCCGTTCACATCGATGTCAAGCATCACCTGGATACGATGAAGTACTACTACGACAGCATAGACCGGCTGGCTCAGTACAAGATCAATGCCGTCATCTTCGAATTCGAGGACAAGCTCCGCTACCGCCGCCGTCCGCTTGTCGGCGCACCCCAGGCCATCAGCATCGATGAGATGGCTGCTCTCACCCGCTACGCCCGAAAGCGGCACATAGAGATCAGTCCGCTTGTCCAGGGACTGGGACACGCGACCTTTATCCTCAAGCATGAGGAGTACGCTCCACTCCGCGAAGACCCGGAAAGCCGCTGGGCGTTCTGCCCCTGCGATGAAGGAACGTATGAGCTATTGTTCGACCTCTACCGGGATGCTTTTGAGGCGACACCCGGAAGCCGATATCTTCATGTTGGCGGAGATGAAGTGGGGGAGATCGGCCAGTGTCCCCGCTGCAAACAGCGGGCAGAGAGCGAAGGCAAGCTGGGCCTCAACCTGTACTGGCTGAACAGGGTCTGTGATTTTGCCCAGAAGCAGGGCCGCATCCCGATCTTCTGGGACGATATGATCTTCAAATATGCCGGAGTCTGGGAGACGATGGGAAACGACCTCGACCGCAAAGAAGTCTCTCAATTATGGAAAAAGGGGGAGCCTGTCTTAGACAGCGTGCTCGACCAGTATCCTAAAAACTGCGTTTACATGCGCTGGAACTACACTCCGGCCCGCCAGGAAGGGAACATCAGAGCGCTGGAATGGTTTCAAAAGCGCGGGCTCAAGGCCTGGATTGCCACTGCTGCCCAGAATGTCCATCCTCTCCTGCCCCAGGATGACAGGGTGAACATCATCCAGAGTTTCATTCAGCTGGCTGATGAGAAGAAGATTGACGGCATGCTCTGCACGGCCTGGGACGATTCCTCCCCGCATATGGAAACATACTGGCGGGGCCTGATCGCCTCAGCGGAATTCAGCTGGAACCCGGAAGGGCGGAAGCTTGAGGAGTATGAAAAAGTCTTTCTTCAGCGTGAGTTCGGCCCTGCGTGCGTGGAAGCCACAGAGTTGTATGCGGATCTGTTTCAAGCGGTCTCTTTCTGGAACAGTGCGCTGTGCGAGAAGGGGAATCATCTCAGGATGGAAAAGCTTCTGGAACTCCCTGACCTGAAAAATCCTGGAGCATGGAGCAGGAAGTCCGAAGACAGGCTAAAAACCGCTGAGGGGGAGGTAAAAAGGCATGAGGAACTTAAAGCCCAGCTCATAACGCTGAGGAACAGAGCCCACCGCAACCGCTACCACCTGGAGCTTCTCTCGGCGATAAACGATTTTCAGGTGACTTCGGCTCATTTGCTTCTCACTTTAAAAGAATGCGATACGGCGAGTAAGAGAAAGCGTGCTGAAGGGATGAGAAAAGTCTGGCAGAGTCTCGAAGGGTTTGAGCAGGCCTGGCGGAAATTGAAGGAAGTTTATGAAGAAACGCGTTTCCTCTCCTATCCCGAGGACTACGTCCAGGACCGCTATTTTCATCTGGCCAGTCGAAAAGAGGATCTGACCTGGATGATCGAGGTGGAAACGCAGTTCCATGAACTGGTCAAGGACTGGCTCGCGGACAATGAAAAGCGAGACTAATTTTTCGGATTAGTGGATCAAATTTTATAATCGACTCTCTTCTCTCTTGTTTTATCCGCGTATTCAAGAACGCCTCGCCCTTTTACTGGATTTGAGCTAAAATGTTTATTTCAAAGATTGCTTTTTTGAGCGCAGGACGCGATGCATGAACACGCCATAAAAGTCGAGGATTTAACCAAAAGCTTCAACGGCCTCGCTGCGGTTGACCACATTTCATTCACGGTCAGATCAGGAGAGCTTTTCGGGCTCCTCGGGCCCAACGGCGCGGGCAAAACCACGACCATCAACATGCTCTCCACCCTTCTCAAGTCCACTTCAGGATACGGCGAGGTCGCCGGCCATGATATCTCGATGTCCAAAGATGACATCCGCCGCAGCATCGGCGTCGTTTTCCAGGAACCTGCCCTTGATATCAAGTTGACCGGAAAGGAAAACCTGGAGTTTCACGCCATGATGTATGGATTAAAAAAGAAGGAGAGGAAGGAGAGGGTAGAGGAGGTTCTCAAGCTCGTGGAGTTGACCGAGAAGAAGGATGTCCTGGTCGAGAATTTTTCGGGAGGGATGAAAAGAAGGCTGGAGATCGCGCGGGGATTGATTCACAAGCCTGAAGTCCTTTTCCTCGATGAGCCCACACTAGGCCTGGACGCGCAGACAAGGCATCATATCTGGGATTACATAAAAAAATTGAACAAGGAAGGCGGAGTCACCATCATCCTGACCACCCATTACATGGAGGAAGCGGATTTCCTCTGCGACAGAATCGCCATCATGGACAGAGGGAAGTTCGTGGCCATGGATATACCGGCCCGGTTGAAAGATATTCTCGGCGGCGACGTAGTCTCCATGGAGATCGAGGGGAAGGCCGACGCCCTTATCGACCGGATCAACAGCCTGGAATGGGTCAAGAACATGACCAGGCATAACGAGACTTTGAGCTTGACCATGGAA
>JAOUKO010000265.1 GCA_029882525.1 Candidatus Aminicenantota bacterium
GGATGTCGTGAACAGGGAGAAGTCCCGGGGAAAGACGATTGGTTTTGTCCCCACCATGGGTTTTCTCCATCAAGGCCACCTGAGTCTGGTGCGGGAGTCCCTGAAAAAAGCAGATGTGACCGTTGTCAGTATATTCGTCAACCCGACCCAGTTCGGGCCGAAAGAGGATTTCAAGGACTACCCGAGAGATATCGACCGGGACTCCGAAATCCTGGAGAAGGAAGGAGTCGACTATCTTTTTTTCCCTGGTGACGAGGAGATGTATCCTAAGGGGTATAAGACCTATGTCGAAGTCCATGACCTGCAGGATAAGCTCTGCGGCCGTTCCCGTCCCGGCCATTTCTGCGGCGTCTGCACGGTGGTGCTCAAGCTCTTCAATATAGTTGAGCCGGATTTTGCTTATTTTGGACAGAAAGATGCCCAGCAGGCGGTTATCCTCAAAAGGATGGCTGAAGACCTCAATTTGAAGGTCAAGGTTGAGGCATTGCCCATAGTGCGGGAAGAGGATGGACTCGCTCTCAGCTCCCGAAACACCTACCTGAGTCAGGAAGAAAAACGCGCGGCCCTCGTCCTTTCAAAAAGCCTGGATGAGGCCCGGCAGATGGTGGAGAACGGGGAGCAGGACGCAGGCCGGATCATGAACAGGATGAGAGAGATGATCGACCGCGAGCCTCTAGCCAGGATAGATTATCTCGAGATCGTGGACATGGATGATATTGATTCTGTGATTAGAATAGAAAAAGAGGCTCTGGCTGCCCTGGCGGTTTTCGTCGGGAAGGTCAGGCTGATCGATAATGCCATTCTTCGAGTGAAGGAGTGAATCACGATGAGAAGAACGATGCTCAAAGCCAAGATCCAGAAGCTCACGGTCACCGAGACCGACATCGAGTATGAAGGAAGTTTGGCCCTGGATGAGGATCTGCTCAGGGCGGCGGATATGAAGCCCTATGAGCAGGTTCATGTTTATAATATCTCCAACGGGGAAAGATTCTCCACCTACCTGATCAAGGGAGCGAAGAACTCAGGAGTCGTCGGAGTCAACGGAGCAGCCGTCCATAAGGCGAAAAAGGGGGATAAGTTGATCGTGGCGTCTTATGTCGGGCTGGACGAGGAAGAGATAGATTTTTTCATGCCCAAGGTCATAATCGTCGGAGAGGACAACAGGATCAAAAAGATAAAGTAATTTTTTACCTTCTCTTCTCTAACAAAGCCAACTTCAGGCCTTAATGTTCATCTCACGACGGGCTTCACGTTGGTGATTTTGATGGCAACCGGCCAGTCCGGGCCCCAACTCCAGCCCCTCTGCTTGAATTCCGGATTGATTCCCGGGTAAGCGATGATCTGAACCGTATGCTGATTGAAAGCGGTTATGTGCAGTCCTTTTTCATCCTGATGCCATTGACATGTCCCGCTCTGGCCTAAAATGGACATCTCGGTTTGCTCCGTGGCGTTCACAGATTTCAAGGTGAAGCGGCATCCGGAAAATTGCTGCCGTGATGTTCCCTCTTCATCATAGCTAAAATCAGTGATGGCATACAGAGTAGAATATTCTCCGTTTTTTTTCTGAGTCAACCAAACATCACTTTCATTGGTGACAGTCCAAGGACGGACCTCACGCACGGCTTCACCGTACATCATCATCCACAAACCCAGGTCCTGGAGTATGGCTTCATCGGGATCGGAAATCCTTCCATCTGGCCTCGGCCCTACGTTGAGAAGCATGTTTCCACCGCGGGCTCTGATCTTGACGAGATTGTGAATAATTTCTTTTGATGTTCTTAGGTCTGGATGGGGCTGGTAGGACCACTGCCAGCTGGTCGTCATGCAGCTTTCCCAAGCATGATCAGCCGCTTTTCCAGGTATGTGCTGTTCCGGCGTCGGGATCTCTCCCCTTCCGATGAAAACATCCTGTCTAATCCTCCAGGCATGCTTTTTCAGTGGCTCACATTTGCCGTCGAACCAAAGCATAAAAATATCCCCGTACTGGGTCAACAGCTCTTCCACATGACCTTGCTCATAGGCTAGGAAGCCCTTTTGTTCGGGACCGAAAGGCACCTCACTCTCGAAAGCAGGTGTCATCAGACCTTGTTGAGGAACTCCGGTTTCGTAGTGATAGCGAAAGTCACCTGGCGAATAATAAAAACCCACAAGAAGTCCTTCTTTGCGAAAAGATTCTGCCACCTGGGCGACAATGTCCATAGCGTAAGGCGTATTCGTTATTTTGAATTGGCTATACTTCGTGTCGAACATACAAAACCCATCATGATGTTTGGCGGTGAAGACGACATATTCCATCCCAGCCAGTTTGGCCAGTCTGGCCCATTCTGCAGCATCGAATTTTATCGGGTTAAACGTTTCAGCCAGGGAATAATATTTTTCAATGTATTCTCCACTGGCAATGTTCAAAGGCCAGCTGATTTCAGAGCCAATTTGGGAGTTGGGTCCCCAATGAATAAAAAGGCCCAGTCCGGCATCTCTAAAAATTTCGGTTTTGTCAGGATCGTTAGATAATCTCACTTGGTCTTCTGGGAGTAACTGGATTGATGATTCGAGATTGCTCTCAGGGACCTGATTCGTGTCGCAGGAAAAAAAGAAGTTCATAAAAACAGCCAAAATGACAAACCAATGTTTGTAATAAGATAAAATCCTTGTTTTTCGCATTTTTCCTTCTGGCCCTCCTTCTTGAATTACTATTGAATTTATCATTCTATTACCATTCTCGACGATAATTGTCCACTTCCTCCTCCGCTTTCTGCAATTTCCGCCATATGATATCCTGAATTCAACATATCGACAGAAGGCAGCAGAGCCTGGAATCGTTTTTCTTCCGGCGTTTTTGCAGCGCAGACGAAAATTCATTGTCAAATCGTTGACAGGAATCGGGACGGAGTGGTATGTTTGGCCTCGAAACGTAGCGCAGAAACTTGCGCAGAAAGGGGTCTTTGCATGTTAAAAAGAATGGTTTTTATGGCGTTGACGGCGAGCCTGGTTCTGCCTCTCTGTTTGGCTGCCCGGCCCACAGCAGAGGATTTTCCTGCAGTCTTGAGTATGCGCGGCAGGGCTGACCTTGTCTTCCAAATCACCCAAAAGCGCCTCGAACAGCTCCTTCCCAGGTTCATGCGGCAAACCGGTTTCGACATGTGGATCATCACCTGCAACGAGGATAACCTCGATCCTGTATTCAAGACGATGATCCCCTATGAGAATTGGTGCCCGATCACCCAGATCATCGTGTTTTTCGACCAGGGGCCTGAAAAGGGTGTCGAGAGGCTGAATGTCTCGCGGACAAACTTGATGGGTCTCTTCAAGGATGTCTGGGATGCCGCTGCCTGGGACACCCAGAAGAAGGAAAGTCAGTGGGACTGCCTGGGAAGGATTGTCCGGGAGCGCGATCCCCGAAGAATCGGCATCAACGAAGGAAAGATCCAGTGGGCAGCCGGCGGCCTGACTGTCGTCCTGAAAAAAAGGCTCGTTGAAGCCATCGGGCCGAAATACGCCTCACGCCTCGAGTCAGCCGAATCCCTGGCGACACTGTGGTGCGAGACCCTGCTGGACGAGGAAATAGATCTCATGGAGCGGGCCGCCGCGATCTCTCATGCCATCATCGCTGAGACCTTTTCTTCTGAAGTTGTCACCCCTGGCACCACGACGGTTGATGAGCTCCGTTTTCATTATTGGCAGAGGATGGCTAAGCTCGGCCTGGATCTTGCCTTCTATCCCTTCTTTAGCATCCGCGGTAGACAGGCCGAAGACATTGAAAAATACGGAAAAGATGACAAAGTCATCCGGCCCGGGGACTTTGTCCACTGTGATGTCGGGCTGAAATACATGCGCTACAACTCCGACCACCAGGAGTGGGCTTATGTCTTACGAGTAGGAGAAACCGATGTCCCGGAGTCCTTTAGGAAGATTATGGCTGAGGGCAACAGGCTTCAGGATATCTATTGCGGTGAGTTTAAGGCCGGTCTCACAGGCAATGAGCTTTTGGCCAATATTCTCAGAAAAGCCAAGGGTCAGGGAATCCCCAATCCCCGGGTATATTCTCACTCTCTGGGCTATTTTCTCCACGAGCCGGGACCTTTGATCGGTCTCCCCTGGGAACAGGTCAACAACCCGGGGAGAGGAGACGTGAGGCTCGTCCCCAACAGCTGCTTTACAGTCGAGTTGAGTGTGACCATGCCCGTGCCGGAATGGGGAGGGAAAGATTTCCGCCTCTCGATCGAACAAGATATCGTCTTTACTGAGAAT
>JAOUKO010000266.1 GCA_029882525.1 Candidatus Aminicenantota bacterium
CACTCATAAGACATGCATCTCCAGATAATCCCATCTTCACAGACTCAGATTCATTCTATTCAAATTTATGCTTACAAATCCTGTATTAAGGAGAGAAAAACATGAAAAAAGCCAAAATCCAAAACCCTCTTTATCTCAGCAGGCCTGTCGCATTTCTCGTTATCTTTGTTCTTATCCTCTCGTTTTCAGCTTTCGGGCTTGCTGATAACACTCCGATCAAGAAAGCCAACTACAAGCTGGCCGCGCGCTTTACGCCCGCCAAGATGGAAAAAATGGTCTTTTCCACTTCTGTCGATACGCACTGGCTGAAACACAGCGACCGCTTCTGGTATTCTTATGAGACCAGCGAAGGAAAAACCTTCTATATTGCGGACCCCGTTCGAAAGACAAAACGGCCAATATTCGATAACGTGAAAATGGCGGCCGAGCTGACCCTGATCACCAAAGACCCTTATGATGCCAAGCACCTTCCCATCGAAACAATAAAATTCGTCAAGCAGGATCGGGCTATCCAGTTCGAGGTGGAAAGCTCCCAGGAAGAAAAGGAGGACGTCGCAAAAAAGGAAGAAGAGAAAAAGAAAGTGGAGAAGAAAGAGGAAAAGATAGAAAAAGAGATTGAAAAAGAAAAGGAGAAAAAGGAAGAAGAAGTTCCAAAGAAAAAAGAAAAACCTAAGAAAAAAATCTTCTATTTCGAGTACGACCTGGCCACGGGCAAACTCACCTTGCTTAAAGATTACGAAAAGCCTCCAAAGCGGCCAGAATGGGCCTCCATCTCTCCCGATGAGCAGACCATTCTTTTCGGACGCCACCACAACCTCTACACCATGGACAAAGCCAACTATGAGAAGGCGCTGAAAGACGAGAAAGACCCGGATATCGTGGAGCACCAGCTGACCACTGATGGAGAGGAATATTACAGCTATGCCCAACAAGACAGAGGCGAGACCAACGTGGACAAGGAAAAGAATAAGGACAAGCGCAAAGGGGTTCGGGTCGTCTGGTCCAGAGACTCTAAAAAGTTTGCGATGACGCGAACGGACGAGCGGAAAGTCAAAGACCTGTGGGTCATCAACTCTGTGGCTGAACCGCGGCCAACCCTGGAGACGTATAAATACCAGATGCCGGGCGAATCCGAATCCCCTGTCCTTGAGGTCTTGATCTTTGAACTCGAGTCAAAGAAAAAAACCAAGGTCGACATAGATAGGTTCAAAGACCAGACCGTCTCCATCCTGACCGCACCGCGTCTGGCCAAGAACCGGGATGACGAAAACCGGCCCAGCCTCTGGCTGTCTGAAACTCCGGACAAGCTTTACTTCTCCCGCACCAGCCGCGACCTGCAGCGCATCGACATCTGTGTAGCAGATGCAGTGACCGGAGAGACAAAAGTATTGATAGAGGAACGTCTCAATACCTATGTCGAGACGAGGCGGCTGGGATTGGTCAACAACGGAAAAGAGCTCATCCACTGGTCAGAACGCAACGGGTGGGCCCATTTCTATCTTTTTGACGGGGATGGCAACCTGAAAAACCAGATCACTTCCGGTCCCTGGCACTGCGAGGATATCGAGGGAATCGATGAAAAGAATCGTGTCCTGTATTTTACGGCCAACGGCCATGAGGAAGGTGAGGACCCGTATTATTATCATTTGTACAAAATCAACTTTGACGGGACAGGGCTCAAGCTGCTCAATAAGGGCAATTTCAATCATAGTACAAGCATGTGTGATTCCAACCTGTTCTTTGTTGATAATTACTCCCGTGTCGATAACGTTCCCGAATCCGTCCTTTACGACAATCAGGGAAACCTCCTCCGGAAACTGGAAACAGTTGACCTCTCGCTCCTCATGCAGGCTGGATTCAAATTTCCTGAGACCTTCCAGGTCAAGGCTGACGACGGGATCACCGACATTTACGGAATCATGTACAAGCCGTTTGATTTTGATGAGACCATGCTCTACCCGATCATCGCCTATGTCTATCCAGGGCCGCAGACAGAAAGCGTACCCAAATCTTTCTCCGTGAGGTCGAACAACATCACGCTGGCTCAGTTCGGCCTCATCGTCATCTGTGTGGGCAACCGTGGCGGACATCCAGCCCGTTCCAAGTGGTACCACAATTACGGCTACGGAAACCTGAGAGACTACGGGCTCGCCGACAAAAAAGCGGCCATCGAACAGCTGGCTGATAGATATCCTTACATTGACATCGATAAGGTGGGCATCTACGGCCACTCCGGAGGCGGTTTCATGTCCACAGCGGCCATGCTGGTCTATCCCGACTTTTTCAAAGTGGCGGTTTCCTCTTCGGGCAACCACGAAAACAACGTCTACAACAGATGGTGGAGTGAAAAGCATCACGGAGTCAAGGAGGTCGTGGACAAAGACGGGAACATCAAATTCGAATACAGCATCGAGAAGAACTCCGAGATCGCTAAAAACCTGAAAGGAAGACTGCTCCTTACGACAGGAGACATTGATAACAACGTCCACCCGGCCAACACCTTGAGGCTGGCCAATGCGCTCATCCGGGCCAACAAACGTTTTGATTTCTTCGTATTCCCCGGACAGCGCCACGGCTTCGGTGATATGAACGATTACTTTTTCTGGATAAGAGCCGATTATTTCTGCAAGCACCTCATTGGAGATTACTCCCAGAGCGTGGATATGGTCGAGCTCAACCGGGAAAAGGAGATGACCGGCGACAAAAGCGGAAGAAGATAGAGTAAACGGAATCCTGTCAGCTTTTCTCGGGTTGAAAATAAAAACTATCTGGTGTGGGTAATTGAATAATTAAAATACACGGAAATGGCGTCGCTCCCTTCAGATTTTTAACGCCATTCCCTCACCGTCCATCTCGGCGCCTCCGTAACTCCGCACTCCAGACATGTCACTTCGAACCGGATGTCCGTACTCAATCATTTTTCATCAGAATGATCCTCACGTGCTCAAACATACTCGGCGGCCGATTTCATCGGCTTCCCTCGATAGACGATTTGGGAAGGCTAAATCTTCAAGGTCGCTTCTTCCATTCCCGTGTATTTTACCCATGCTATCTGGAAGAGAATCTTTCTATATATCTTTCAACGAGTCCTGAAAGTGAAAAAAATCATATTATGTCTCTATTTTCAGCAGCTTTTCAGCATTCTTACCGAGTATACTCGTTTTATCTTCTGAGGAAACATCCAGGCTCATGATGCTCTCTATCATTTTCTCCAGACTCCCGATCTGGTGAGGGTAATCGCTGCCGGCTAAAATATGATCTGCGCCCGCAAAGTCAACAGCAAGCTGCAGTGCTTTTACGTCAAAGTTTACCGAATCATAGTAAAAGTCCTTCAAATATTCACTCGGAGGTTTGCTGATATGTTCCCGGCACTCTTTGAAGGCATAAAAACCTCTATCGAGGCGTTCAGCAAGATAAGGAATGGCTCCGCCCAAATGAGCCAGAACCCATTTTATTCTTGGGAATTTCTCGACAACTCCACTAAAGACCAGTTTTGCTCCGGCAAGTGTGGTATCAAAGGTGAATCCCACTAAAGGCATAAGCCAGTATTCGGTCATAGCCTCAACTCCAACCGGAAAATTCGGATGAATATAGAACACTGCATCCAACTCATTAGCCTTCTCGTAGAGAGGCCAAAAGCATTGGTCACTCAGTGCAATGCCGTTTATATTGCTGTAAACCATGACCCCATTGAAACCCAATTCTTTGAACGCACGATCAAGCTCAACAACTGAAGCAGAGGGATCGTTCATGGGAAGCGTAGCCAGTGCAGTAAACCTGCCTCTATGCTCAGTCATAATTTCAGCAAAACTGTCATTGACCTTTTGGGCCAACTCCACGGACCGCGCGGGCGTTTCGATTTGTGTCCCAGGAGTGGTGAAGGTGAGAATCTGCATGTCAACGCCAGCATCCTTTACAGCCTCTTCTCTTAATCCTATATCCCTGTGCTCAGGAACAAGGATATTGTAATCTCCAGGGTAATGCAGCAGCGGATTGTTATCCTTATCAAAAGTGACTTTAATCCTGCTCGGACCTTTTTTAACTGCCTCAACATACTCAGGAGGATAGAAATGATTGTGAAAATCAATAATTATCATTTGGTCAACTCCTTTTTATTTTAGCCCATAATAAATAGACAGGAATCCCGGCAAAGATTATAGAGAGTCCCATCACACTTTCTCTTGGGTCGGATATGACTTGATTGGCGACTATTGCCAAGGAGGAAATTATGAATATGGCAGGAACG
>JAOUKO010000267.1 GCA_029882525.1 Candidatus Aminicenantota bacterium
CGGCTTGGGTCAACATCGAAGACCTGTCCGGGATAGGTGAAAAGGACCGGCGCGGCTCTTTTGGCCGGCTCAACGATCGGAGTCAGATACACCTCTGGCTTATCCGTGAGCAGGAAGAGCGAGCCGGTCAGGGAGGTGGCCATGGTGGAGCGAAAGGCTTCTTCTGGAGAAAGCTCGATGTGGTCAGGGTCGTTCAGCCAGACTATGTTATTGAAGGAGTTGTACTGGGAAAGCCCGGCAAAAGAGTAGCCGTCGGTGCCGATCCGGCAGCCGTCGATGATACCGATGAGCTCGGGCCGGATTCCCCAGCAGCCGAGCATGAAGTGCTCCTGTCCGACCTCATCCCGGATGGCTTTGACCAGGGTACGGTAGGCCTCGACCCGGTCAACGCCCTTTTTCCGGAAGTATTCCGGCTGGCTGTTGTAGCCCTCATACCGAAGATGCCGGAGGGCGTCCACCTTGAAGTACTGCCAGCCCATTTGTTTCAGGCCTTTATAAACGGGCCGGACCAGCCTGTTCACGGCTTCCGGATTGGAGCCGTCAATGGAAATATCGATCCAGTTTCCTCGGGCTGGGCGGCCTTGGCTGTCCAGGACAAATAACGCCCGGTTCTTCTCGGCGTAATCCATCTGATTAAAAGCCACGTTGGTCCAGATGCCAGGCTTAAGACCGCGGCTCTTGATGTAATCAGCCAGGTCTTTCAAGCCGCGGGGAAATTTCTCGTTGGGCTCGAGCCAGAGCTCGGGGAGGCCATGCCCCCGCTGGAATCCGTCGTCTATCTGAAGGTATTCATACCCGTAGGGAAGGAGGACTTCGGCCATGACGTCCGCGACCTTTTTGATGTTCTGCTCGTTGATGTCCTGGAAATAGGCGAACCAGGAGCACCAGCCCACCACAGGCTTTGGCCATACTTTGTAGGTCCAGGGTTCAAAATATTTCAGTCCCCGGTGCTTCTGGTAGTAGCGGGGGCGGAATCGGATAACGATCTCCCGGCCGCTGATCTCAACGGCGTAAGAACGACCAAGCTTATCCTCTTTCGAAGGAGTGATCTTAACCTGGGGATTGTGGTCAACGGAGAAGACCCAGTCCCGGCTCCGGTCATAGACGGCACGGTTGAGCAGGCTGTTGCTCAGCCCGTGAGAATGCCTCACGATGCGCAATCCGCTGTCGCGTCGGTCCGCCTCGCAGGGAAAGGACTCAAGGCCGGCGTGGATTGTGCCTCTGACTTCGATCGAATCCCTCCACCTTTTCGCGGTCAGGATGAGGAGTTGTGTGGTCCGTCCGTCGCTGCTGTCCGCTGCGGTGTTCATCCGGTATTTGTCTATGTCTGTCAGGATCTCGGCTTTAAACAGAGGCTTCCCCTCATATTCCCAGACGATTTGATCCGCTTTGACAGTGATTTTTCCCGGTTGGTTAGGCGGCTCTTCTGGGTTTATCGCCGGAGCTGCCGAAGTGGCCGTGTTCACAGCCAAAAAGAGGCAAAACATGACGAAATACATGAGCATTTTTATTTTTTTCATAGTGTCATTATGATAATGGGAAGGGCCGTCTTCTTCAACTCAAGAATTCTGATTCACCCCGATTCATCGAAAAAAAAAGAGAATTAGGGACTGTCCCACTGCTGTCCGGTTGTTGAAAAAGAAAATTGGGGACTGTACCCAATTTTTGCCGCAGATTTTGCCGATTTTAATGCGATTATGGATTTATCAAGACAGCCGGAACTCAAGAATTATTTTAGTGTTTTTCTTTTTTCTTTGGAGGCTTTTCAGAAGAACCCTCTCCATGCTTGTAGATCCGGTAGGTAGGATAGGCGAAGTCGATGTCCGGTTCCTTATTAAAACGGTCGAGTATATCCTGACAGATCGCGTCCTGCGTGGACCTTCTCTTCCGGGCTTCCGTCAGGTACCTCAACGTCAATTCCACCCCGAAATCAACGATCTTTGTCCAGACGATGGGGGTCAGCTTTTCGTAGTGAATCATGTATTTCTTGGACATGCTTTCAATTTTATTTCTGACCCTCTCACCCAGGTCCATGTAATCCTTTGACCCTATGTCCAGGATGATGTCTTTGGCTTTCTTCCAGTTGCTTTCGAAGGTGACCACGATCTTGATCTCATTCCAGATGTATTCGAAACCGCGAGTGTAGTTAAAGATAGGCTCGGTGAAGACCTTGCCGTTAGGGCAGTGGACTATCCGGCCTGTGCTCTGGTCGGCGTCCACCCAATTCCCAATCTCGAGAATGGAAGTGTAGAAGAGCCTGATATCTATCACGTCTCCACTGATGTTCCCTATCGCGATTCTATCGCCTGTCTCGTAGGGCCTTCTGAACAGGACAAGAAGCCATCCGGCTATGGATGTGATGGGCTGATGAAGGGCTAAGGTCAGCCCGGCACCCAGGACACTGATGATGGTGGTTACGGAAGCGGCTCTTTTTATCCAGATCAATATGATAACCAGGATACAGATTATGGTGGCGATATAGGCGGTGAATTTTCTTAAGGTATACTTTCTCTTCAAATCTTTTACCGTTTTGTTGATTATTTGAATGATGGAGAAGGCGATGAGGTAAGTGATGATGAAGGCCGCAACAGAAAAAACGATTTGAAGAAAAACAGGGGAAGAAGTCAATTCTTCAAGCATGCTGTTGTGGATATATAGCACAGGAATAATTTGAAGTCAAAAACATAGACGAGCCAGGATGGTCATTCGCATTCAGGGTTTCTAAACAGAATAGAAAATTCAGAATTTCGTTCTCTGACCATGCGAACCACATACATAATTCTTTAACTAGCGCTTTTCTTTTGAGATGAGTTGTCTAGAAGTAAGGGGTTTTTTCCTGGGCAGGGGAGATGAAAAGGATGTGAAGGAAGAGAATCCCGGCGGCTACTCTGTTTGCTGGCCGATACGGAAGTCTAAATAGGAGCGCAGAAATTTTGTGGTCGTATCCAGAGTCTTTTTCAATTCCTGGTATTCCGTTTCAAGAGGAGACTCCGCCTTTACAAGCAGCACCTCAGGAGAAGCGGCATTCACCAGTTCAGAAGGATGGCCAAAAGGGCCCATATCTCTTGAACGATGAACCGCTATAAATATGATACTGACTGAAACGGCTGCAACCAGAAATGCGGCGGCAAGAGAGGGGACAAGGACTCGCCTTCGAGCAAAAGATTTTCGGGAAATCCTTTGACGACCGGATATCGGTGCTTTCTCTTTAGGTAAGGCGGATATGATCCTTTTACTGAGCATGCCGTCGTAATTTTTGAGAATGGCGTGTTTATCCTGAGCAAACTTGGGCTTCAACGATTCACAGAGCTGGGCAAATTCACGGCAGGAGTCACATCGCTGAGTGTGATTTTTGACAAAGCCGGATACCGGTTTGCCAGAATCCGCGGCCTGGGATATCAACCATTTATAAACGGTGCAAAACATTTTGCCTCTCCTCTTCATAAAAATGAAAGTTTATGCTTCGCCGGGGCGGTGCCTGCGAGTTTCTTAGAGAATGCAGACTGATCGATTCTTTTGGCCAGGTTAAGGCGAGCCCTGTAGAGAAGAACCCGCACTGAAACCGGCTTTTTTTTCGTGACTCTGGCGATCTCCTTGATGGACATATCTTCAGCGTAACGCAGCCAGAGAGCCTCATATTCTTTCTCTGGGAGTTGATTGGCCAGTTCCCAGATATTCTGAGATTCTTGCTTCTGGATGACTATTTCCTCTGGACCAGGAATGGATGATGCTACGGCTGGATCGGGCTTCATTTTTTTGTTGGACCGGTGACGGCTGATAGCTGAACGGCCGCCAATCGTATACAGCCAGGTGGAGAATTTCCATTCCGGGTTGAAACGGTCAATACTCCTGAAGGCTTTGAGAAAGGTCTCCTGGACCATATCCTCGATATCCTGGTCTGTTTCGGTCCTGTGCCGGAGGAAATGGAACAGACGCGCACTGTACCTGGAAACAAGTTCCTCGAACAGAGAGCACGAGCCTGCTGCGACTTTCAAGGCCAGCTCCTCATCGGATAAATGTTTGACCGTCAAGCTTCTGTCCATCAGCAAAGCTTATCTTTTTTATTAATTATAGTTTTTTTTATGGCGGATTTACAGATTAAGGATGAAGGTCGAACCCGGTCAGTATATGAAACGGCGAAAATTTCACCCTTCCCAACAGTATTTCGACAAGCTCCTTGACAGGATAAAACATCTCTACCCGGATTTTCTT
>JAOUKO010000268.1 GCA_029882525.1 Candidatus Aminicenantota bacterium
TGTGACTTCCTGGACGTTGATGTGCGCATAGAGCCTGAATTGAAGAGCCTGGACAAGGGCCGGGATCCCTCCTCCTGGCTCTATCCCCATTCTGTCCATTATCCTCTTGGCTTCGATGACCGTGAATTTTTCCCAGGCTTTCCGGTCCAGCTCCATGGCCGCTTCGATGCCGATCTTATCCTCAACAATCCGGAACCAGAGGCCATCATGAGCCAGCCAGTTTTTTGAGGCATCTGCCAGAAGTTCTATGAGTTCTTTCTTGGACAGGTCTTTGACTTCCTTCATTTTTTCCCTCATTCAGAATGAATTGAGATTCATTTGAGAGTTGAAAAGTCTTTCAGTTTGGTTCGAAATATGTCAAATCCTTATGAACGACAGCTTGGACCTTGCCTTGTTCAAGGAGAAGATTGAGGTATTTCAAGATTTCGTTTTTATGCCTTCCGAGCGAGGTCGAGATATCTGAGAGGGTCACGGGTCTTCTTTGGACCATGGCCAGGATAGCTAATTCTAAGTTCCCGGAAAGAGATTCTTGTGCTTTTTTATCAAATTCGGCGATGATTTCGCAGTTTTTGCCAAAAACCTTTTTAATTTTCTCTAGCTCTTCAGGACTCAAAGGGCGAGCAGTTCTTTCTGCTGGCGGCCTGATGACTGTGTTGAGCTGGATTTTGTCGGGTTCTATCCTGGAGATGGCTTCCTTGAGTTCATTGATGTGAGCCGGAGAATCGTTCACTCCCTTCACCAGCATGACCTCAAGCCATATAATGCCTTTATATTCCCGGCGGAACGTTCTCAGACCCTCGATGATTTCTTCGATCTTGAGAGGAGAACAGGGTCTGTTGATCTTCTCAAAAATGTCTTGGCTGGCCGCATCCAGCGAAGGGACAACCAGGTCCGCTGCCCTCAAGGCCTTCCTGACGTCTCTCTGGATGAAAAGGGTGCTGTTGGTCAGGACTGCCACAGGAATAGTGGTGAATTTCTTTATTTCTCGGATAAGCTTTCCCAGGTTCGTGTTCAAGGTGGGTTCTCCCGACCCGGAAAAAGTGATGTAGTCCACCCTCTGACCTGAGGAGATTTTCTTCTTAATCTGGGCGAGAATTTCGCCGGGAGAGAAATATTTGCTTCTCCCTAAAGTTTTATCAGTGGTAGGGCCTAACTGGCAGTAGATACAGTCAAGTGTGCATGTCTTTGAGGGAATGATATCGATGCCCAGTGAGAAACCCAGGCGCCTGGATGGAACGGGTCCGTATATGTAAAGGCTCGGACTCTCCTCCGGTTTCTTGCTCAAAGCGTCTTAATTTAAACCCTGTCCTTGTAAGTTTCGATGAATCGTCTTATTGAGCGGTCATAAGTTCTTTCCACATCATCCGGGAAGAGGCAGGCAGGGAGCTCATTCATTCTCCAGTGATACTGAAGGCATTCGCAGCAGATGCCTTTGCGGCTGCACGGCTCGTATGAACAGTTGCACACCTTCATGTTTTTTTCATTCTGGCATTCTTTCATGCTTCACTCCCTCATTTTTAAGTGACGACGATCCATTCATGACTTTCTGTAGTGTTTTTTCCAAGGAGATTGTTTCTGATAGAGATGGTCGGCCAGTGCCCGCCTGAGCGTTTCTGCGGCCAGTTCAGCGCAGTGGATATCAGCAGGCGGAAGCCCTCCCAGTATTTTCAGGATCTCGTCTGTACTGACTCTCGCCAGGGCTTCAGTGAAGGACTTATTCAGGGCAAGCTCGGTAGCAACACTCCCGCAGACAATGGTGGTTCCACAGCCGTCGGTCTGGAATCCGCATTCGGAGATCTTCTCTCTGTTCATCTTTATGAACATCTCCATCGTGTCTCCGCAGGAGCCTTTGACTGAAGCATAGCCGTCCGGAGTCTCGATCTTTCTGAAGTTTCTCGGGTTCTGCCAGTGGTCGATGACGGTCTCCGAGTATTTCTTCCTAATCTGCTCCATGATCTGATCTTGGAGCTCACGGGCAAATTTTTCGATGTCGGCGTTGTCAGCGCTGTTTTTCTTTTTTGGAGACATTTTGGAAAAAATTTAGCCTGGTTCGTTCATGCAAACATGAATACAATTCATGAAAAAAATTTTAGCAGAATAATCATTATAGCAGAAAAAATTCCAATTTTTTATGATAATTTCGTTGTTGTAAGCATCTATATTTCCGTGATGAGAGATACATCTGACCTAATTAAGAAGTGAGGCGACGGTTCCTCTCCATCCGAAGCCCATGAAGGAGGGTGGAAGGATCTTGGCAAGGATGGAGGGGAACCGTCGCTGTAACAGATTAAACCTTCATAATTAGCTGTCACGGAAATAGAGGTACTTCCTTCGTTGTTTCGTTTTGAGTTCTATCTTCGCAGTTAAGAATTTTAAGCTCCCTCAGGGATCAGCTTTTTTCCGAATAGAATCCAGGACATCCTGCAGGTTATTGGAAAACTTCCTGATTGCCTCTTGAGTCATGCCTGCATAGCCGAATCGGATGCAGCCCGGAGCTCCAAAAACTGAGGCGGGCACGGCGCTGAATTTCTTAAGCTCCAGGGCTTTATCCACAAAAGCCTTATCATCGAGCTCTATATCCCTGGGCAATCTGGCCAGAACGCTGATGGCTCCCGAAGGAAAATCTTCATCTCTGCCCGCCAGTTCAAACCCTTTCTCCTGCAGGATGGATATAATGAGACCGCAACGCGTTTTGAGCTCTTTTTTTATCCCGGTGATAATCCTGGGAGGCCGGCCCTCTTCAAAATCTTTCACCTCGTCCTTCAGAATTTCTACCAGAATGCGTTGGCCGAGCACGTTCGGCGAAGAGGAGAATGAACGAATCATCTTTGGCATCCAAGAGTTTGTAAACGTTTCTTCAGCGGCAATGACATAGCCAACTCTTGCTCCGGGGATGAGATATTCTTTGGAAGCAGAGCTTATGACAACCGTTCTTTCCGGAGCAGAGGAGAGCATGGATTGCGGCTCTCCCTTGTAGCGGATAAAGTTATAGACCTCATCGGCAATGATTATGAGGTTGAATTGGCGAGCCAGGTCAGCTAATTGCTGGAGCTCATCCTCGGTGAGTACGTCGCCAGAAGGGTTGTTGGGAAAATTGATGAGGAGTGAGGTGATTTTGTTTTTTCTGATGACTTGTTCGACATTTTTAAAGTCGACTCTATAATTTTCATCAAAGAATTTGACCACGACCGGGTTTCCCCCGGCGTTCAAGATAATTCCCTTATAGTTGCTCCAGTAAAGAGGCATGAGCCCGACTTTCTGCTTGAAGGCAAAAAGATGCATGACGATCGCCAGTCCCTCTGTTGCTCCGGAGACAATGGCCACATTTTTTTTGTCCAGCCCTTGAGGAGGAATTCCGGGTTTGTTTTTCAGTCGATAGGCATACGTCCAGAATCGGCCCACCAGCTCGCGCAGTTCCTCCAACCCTGATGATGGGCCGTAATAAACCTCTTTATCGGGCAAAATCCCGACGACTTGGCCCTGGTCGCTGCGGATGAAATCCGGATTCTGAGCGGCAATCACTTTGGCCTTGGCAGCGATGGCAGGAATTATGGGCTCAGAAGTCACGGTTTGACGGATCCCTTCAGGCATGTATGTCCAGGCACGGTCGAGAAGAGGTGATTTGAACTCAGGGGTTATCTTGTTTTGGCTTGACTGAGAATGACTTTTTTCAGACATCGTTCCTCCTCTTTCACTTTTTTTTCATCAGGTCGGCGACAGCATCTCTTACATCCTGAATGGCGAAAGCATATCTTCTTCTCAGCCTGCCCATGTTTTCATCAAGGGGCGTGCTCTCGGGAAGGCCCAGTTCATCTATGATTTTCCGAGCCGGAATACCTGTTTCTTCTTGAATATCATAAAAAGTCATCCTACCGGTTATGAGAATCCCGGATTGGTCTTCAGCCATCACCCCCCGGGTCAGCTTTGGCTCATGTTCATGCTCCTCTTCTTCTTTTCCTTGCACCTGTTGTTCCTGGGGTTCTGTGTATTCTTCCTTATGAACGGGGAATCCTTCCTTCGCGAGAATTCGCTGTTTGGCTTTGGCTCCGGCTCTTACGCCATGGTCTTCATAGGCGCCCGGGATTCTCGGGTAAAAAGCCCAAAAAAGAGTGAGGACAAGGATCGAGGCCAGAGCAGTAAGGATCAGGATCGATCTCCATCCCTTTTTGAAGATCTGGCGGGACTTGCTCGTTATCCATT
>JAOUKO010000039.1 GCA_029882525.1 Candidatus Aminicenantota bacterium
GTAAGCTCGCTGTCACCGATCAGTTTGGGGATAAGGCATATGTCCTCAGTGCCCTGATGAAGAGAGGCAAGACCATCGAGCTCATCCAGAGACCGAAAGCAGAGGAGGACCTGGCTGTAGCCGCAGCCTCTATTCTGGCCAGAGCTGAATTCCTCAAACGTCTTTATTTTCTTTCCCAGGACATAGGGATTGAACTTCCCAAGGGAGCCTCGCCACTCGTCGAGGAAGCCGGGTTGAAGCTGGTCAAAGCTCAGGGAGCTCAGGCGCTGGACAAAGTCGCCAAGATGCATTTTAAGATAACTGCCCGTATTCTATCCTCTCTGTAATGGCTGATTTTTTAAAGATCATTCTTGTCATCCTCGTCCTCCTCTTCCTGATCAAGAAAAAGCTGGACCTGGGGTTTGTGCTTTTTCTGGGAGCCCTTCTGACAGGGGTCATTTTCAGCCTCGGCTTTCCTGCCCTTGCTCGCAATATCCTGGAGGCTTTGACTTCGGCCGAGACCCTCAGCCTCATCGGGATTATCCTGCTCGTCCTCTACCTGGGAACTCTTCTCCAGCTCAAGGGGAATTTCAAGAGGATGGTGGATTGTCTTAGGAATTTGATTCCTGAGCCCCGATTGATCCTGGCTCTCCCTTCTGCATTCATAGGTTTCCTGCCCATGATCGGAGGAGCTTTGATGTCCGCGCCTGTTGTGGAGGAAGCCGGTCGTCGCTGGAAGCTTTCCCCAGCCTGGAAGACATTTCTCAATTACTGGTTCCGTCATATCTGGGAGTACTGCTGGCCGTTGTATGTCAACCTGATCCTGGCTTCGGCGATCCTTCAGATTCCCATCAAGAGAATTGCCTTCTTTCAGTTTCCCTTCACTGTCCTGGCTGCTGCTTTAGGGTTGGTCATCCTCTTCAAGCATGTCCCTCGCCTTGCCAGCGATAAAAACAGCAAGGGATTCCTGGACAATCTGTTCCAGCTTCTATTCAGCATCTGGCCCCTCCTCGTGGCCATTTTTTTGATTTTTATCTTCAAATTCAGCATGCTGTTCTCACTTGCCGTAACCGCTCTTTTGACCCAAGTTTTTTTCCGGATGAGCCTCCAGGAACGATTGAGGATCATCTGGAAGAGCATCTCTTTGAAGACACTTTTTCTCATCGCTTCTGTCATGGTCTTCAAGAGGATCCTTGAGGTCTCGGGCGCCTTGAATTCATTGACCAGCGCCATCCACCCCCAAGGAGCATCAGCCTATCTGCTGCTGTTTGCCGTGCCTTTTTTCCTGGGTCTCCTCACCGGTGTCAATCATGCTTATGTCGGAATTTCTTTCCCGATTCTCCTCCCGATTTTTGGGCCGGAAAACCCGGATATGGTGCTGGTGATGTTCGCCTACGTCAGCGGTTTTTTTGGGATTCTTATCTCCCCTGCTCATCTCTGCCTGGCGCTGACCCTGGAGTATTTTAAAGCTGACCTGAGGGGGGTCTACAGGATCCTGATCCTGCCTTCCGTGGTTATCTTTCTCGCCGCTTTTCTGGTATTATTATTCCTGCGCATTATTTGACGGTTTTGCTCTCAGCCGGGATTCAGTCCGGGCGTTAGAAGGAGGGAGAGTCGGATGAGACAGGAGACAAAGCGTCTTTACCTCGAAGATCCCTACCGGCTAGAGTTCGAGGCCCGAGTCGTGGAAAAGGGACTCCGGGAACAGAAGCCGGCCTTGATCCTTGACCAGACCTGCTTTTATCCCGAGTCAGGCGGTCAGCCTTATGACCAGGGATGGATAGACGGAAAGAGAGTGATCAAGGTTTTTGAAGAAGAGGAAAGGATCATCCATGTCCTCGACAGAGATATCGACGCAGAGAGCATAAGCGGAAAAATCGACTGGCAGAGGCGCTTCGACCATATGCAGCAGCATACGGGTCAACACATTTTATCCCAGAGCTTCACCGAGCTCTTCGGGGCAAAAACCCTCTCTTTTCATCTCGGTGAGTCCGTCTCCACACTGGAGATAGCCTTAAGGGATGCTTCCGATGAAGAGGTTGAGAGAGTGGAAAGACGAGCCAATGAGATCGTTTTTGAGGACAGGGAGGTCAAGACTCATTTTCTGTCTGAAGATGAAGTCGGTCGCCTTCCGCTCAGAAAGCCGCCGCCAAAGAAGAAGCGGATCCGAGTCGTCGAAGTATCGGATTTTGACTACACAGCCTGCGGAGGGACCCACGTGGGGAGAACGGGCGAGGTGGGCCTGGTCAAGATCCTCAAATGGGAGAGAATCCGGGATAATGTCAGGTTTGAATTCCTCTGCGGGAACCGGGCCCTTCAGGACTACTCAGCGAAAAACAGGATCCTGCGTGAGCTGGCCAATAGATACACTGTTCATGAATCGGAGGTTCTTCCCGCAGTCGAGAAGCTGTCCTCTGATCTGAAGTCTCAGAAACAGATAAGCCGGAAGCTGCAGCAGAAGATAGCTCAGTATGAGGCCCAGGAGATCATAAAGAAAGCGGAGAAGAATATCATCAGCCAGACCTTCACGGATAGGACGCACGAAGAGGTCAGAAATCTGGCTTTGAACATCATCCACGGCGGCGATTTTATCGTCCTATTAGGCTTGAAAGGGGAGGAGAGAGGACACCTTATCCTGGCCCGCTCTGAAGGTTTCGATATCGACATGAGAGAGCTCATTCCCCTGGTTTCTCCTCTTATAAAGGGCAAAGGAGGAGGCAATCCTTCCCTGGTCGAGCTCGTCGCAGAGGATAAGGAAAAGGTCGCTGCTGCCCTGGAAAAAGCCCACACCTTCATCGAAAAAAAGATTTTGAAATGATAGACAAAGGTTTTGCGAAGTAGCTTAGCTCCCAATCAGATTTTAAACGCCATTCTCCATTCGCTCCTCTCGGCGGCTGCGTAACTCGCTTAGCTGTCCCTGCTCACTTACAAAATTAAGTATTTCTCCACCCCCATTCCCTCTTTTCCTGACAAGCTCAATACATACTCGCCGCCCGACTTCGTCGGATTCCCTCAATGAGCGAATTCCAAAGGCTAAACCTGATATGGTCGCTTCAGCTACTTCGCAAAACCTTTCCTAGGTACGGGAAAGTTTCCGAAGGTGTGATCCGGCCTTATTCGTAGCGCAAGGCGACGATAGGCTCGAGCTTGGCGGCTTTCTGGGCGGGAAAGATCCCGAAGAAGAGGCCGACTGAGATGGAGACGAGAAGCCCCAGGAACACCGACCAGAGAGTGACGGAAGCCGGAAGCGGGGTAGCCGCTTTGACCAGAAGAGCGATCCCGAAGCCGATGATCACCCCCAGGACACCTCCTATCCCCGTCAAGAAAACGGCTTCGATCATGAACTGCTTCAGGATGTCCGAGGAGCGCGCTCCGATGGCTTTGCGGATCCCGATCTCACGGGTCCTCTCTCTGACGGAGACGAGCATGATGTTCATGACCCCGATCCCCCCGACGAGAAGGCCGATAGAGGAGATGACGATCATGACCATATAGACGGCTCCGGTGAGATTGTTGTAAAGGTCGACGAGAGTGTCCTGGGTGTAGATGGAGAAATCGTTCGGCTTTCCGAAGCCGACCTTTCTTCTTCTCCGCAGCAGGTTGATGATCTGGTCCATGGTCTCGTCAATATAACCGTGTTTCTTGGGAGTGGCGATGATCTCGAGCCTTCTGAGGTTGTAAGGATAATACTTCATGAGGGTGGTGATGGGGATGGCGGCAAAATTGTCCTGGCTCTGTCCAAACATGGTGCCCCTCTTCTGGAGCACACCCACTACAGTGAATTCTTCCGGACCTATCCGGACATACCTTCCCACAGGGTCCGTATAAGGGAAGAGCGTTTCTGCCAGGTCAAACCCGAGCACACAGACTTTGACACTGTGCATGACGTCGTTTTCCGTGATGAATCGCCCTTGCTCAGGAAGATAGATGGTCAAAACCTCAGGCCAGTGCTCGTTCATTCCCAGGATGAAAGCATCGTGGCTTTTGACATTCTGGTATTTAATCGGCAGGTCTTGAGTTACTTCCGCTACAAGGTCCACAGCCGCGGCCTTGACCAGAGAGCACTCTTTCTGGATAGCCACCGCATCTTCAAAAGTGAGGTCTTTCCTTGTCCTGATTTCTTCAGAATCACGGCCCATTTGGATAGGCTCGTATTTGCTGATGATGATCAGGTCTGACCCGGCGGATTCGAGCTGACTGAGAAACGCCCGGTTCAGTCCCTGGACGATGGAGACCATGCCGATCACTGTCATCACTCCGATCATGATTCCCAGCAGGGTCAAAAAAGAGCGGAGCTTATGGGATTTGATGGAGTCAAGAGCCATCCGGAAGATCTCTCTCAGTATGCCCAATCTCATTGTTCTGCCCTCAAGGCTTCTATCGGGTCCAGCTTGGCGGCCTTATTGGCCGGGTAGATTCCGAAAAAGATGCCCACTGAGCCCGAAACGATAATGGCCACGATGATCGAGCCCGGGTCGAGGGCTGAGGGAATGGAAGTTGCGGCGGTGACGATCTTGGCGATGATGAACCCGATCAGGATCCCGATCAATCCTCCGACCGTTGAGATGGATGCGGACTCGACTAAAAACTGGAAGAGGATGTCCATGCGCCGGGCTCCAACCGACATCCGGATTCCGATCTCCTTTGTCCTTTCCGTGACCGCTACCAGCATGATGTTCATGACCACGATCCCTCCGACCAGAAGAGCGATGGAGGAGATAGCGATCATGGCGAAATAGATGCTCGAGGTAGCTGTCCTGTACATCTGGAGGAAGGTCTCTGAACTCGTAAACGAGAAATCATCCTTGTCATTGAAGGAGAGGTGACGTTTGGAGCGGAGGACGGTTCTCACTTCCTCCTGGGCTCTTTCCATCTGTTCCGGGGATAAGGTGTGAATGTTGATGTCGATGCTTCTCCTTGAACCGTAGAGCTTATGGAAGGTGGTGATGGGGATCCGGACGTAGTTATCCTGGCTGAACCCCAGGATTTTTCCTTTTTTGGCGCCGATGCCCACGACGAGGAGGTTGTGAGGACCGACCTTTATCCATTTTCCCAGCGGGTCCTGGTAAGGGAACAGCTTCTCCTTGATATCGGCACCGATGACGCAGACATAGCGGGAGTGGCTTTCATCTTGTTCGAGAATATGCCTTCCCCTCTCCAATTCCAAGACTGACCCGATCAAATGGTCAATATGAGTGATGCCCCTTATCTCCACATCTTTCAAAAGCTGACTCCCGAACTTGACTGTCCTGGAGGTGGAGACAGAGGCTCCCACCAGCTCGCAGGAGGGACACAATCTCTGGATAGTCCCCATGTCATCCAGAGTGAGGTTTTTCCGTTTGAGCATTTCCCGGTAGGCGGCCAGGGAGGATTCTCCGCTCATCGAGAACTTCGACACCGCGAAATCGTTGGCCCCGTAAAAGGAAAACTGGGTATAGACATAGTTGTTGAGGCCCTGGATGATGGAGACGACAGCGATAATGGTCAGGACGCCGATGATAATGCCCAGGAGCGTCAGGAAAGTCCTCAGCTTATTGGCCCAGAGTGATCCCATGGCCATAGAAACAGATTCGTCAATATTGACTCTCGCCATCGTCTTCAAAAATATTTTACTCTAAATCATACGATTCAGGAAGACAAAGGTTTTCTTTTTACTGTAGTCATCTTGACTTCCGTGACAGTTCATTATGAAAATGTAATTTGTCACGGCAGCGGTTCCCCTCCATCCAAGCCAAGACCCTCCCATCCTCCTCCATGGGTTTCGGATGGAGAGCAACCGCCGCCGCCCTTCTCAACTCATATTGACGCAATAATTCGTTTGACATCATCTATTGAGCGGACCTGGATGCCTCCCTCGAGCCCCCGTAGAGGAGGGGGGACCCGTCGGATTATTCGACGGGGGGGAACCGACGGGACAGGTTCCCTCGGGGTCCGGGGGCTGAGGGCAGCATCCAGGCCGCACAGAAATTGTAACCTTATTTACTGCATTACCATTAGATCAGATGGTTCCTTCATCACGGAAATAGAGGGGTTTCTGTTTTTACTTGACATCCTGGAGACAAGAAAACAAAATGAGGCAGGGAAGATGAGGGCGCTTGTTTTTGAGAAAGAAGGAATCCATTTGAGGGAAATTCCAGGCCTTTATCCGGCTGAGGATAAAGCCCTGGTGAAAGTCCCCAAACAAGAAAAGGAGAGTCTCTTATGTCAGACGTCAAAAACCCAGAGTCTTTAGAGATATCTGTTCCCTGCGTTTATTTCAAGCGAACCGGAGGAAAAAACACCGGCAGAGCTCTGGAGATCGCGGCTGCCCGGGCCGAGAAGCTGGGGATTCGGAATGTGGTCGTGGCCTCGTCTTCGGGCAGAACTGGAGCAGCAGCCGTGGAACTCTTTAAAGGGAAAAATTTGGTGATTGTCACCCACTCCACGGGCTTTCTGGAGCCGGAATACCAGGAATTGCAGCCTGAATACAGGAAAAAAATCGAAAAGGCTGGAGCCAGGATCCTCACCTGCCAGCACGCTCTGGGAGGGGTGGGCCGCGCTGTCCGGAAGAAGCTGGGAACCTACGAGCTTGAAGAGATCATGGCCTACACGCTGCGGATTTTCGGCGAGGGCACTAAAGTGGCCGTGGAGATCGCGCTCATGGCTGCGGATGCCGGGCTCATCTCCACCAAAGATCCCTGCATTTCAGTGGGGGGCACGGGACGGGGCGCGGATACGGTTGTCCTTCTGCAGCCGGCCAACGCCCAGAATTTTTTTGACATCAGGATCATGGAGATCCTGGCCAAGCCCCGGCTCGAGGAGTGACCCTTTACCAAGAATTCAGCTTGACTTTAACTTCAATATTTCATAATTTTGTATTAAAAAGCAGTGCGATACACGACTAAAGAGGGAGGTGAAAAAATGAAAAGAATCATGATTTCTAGCCTAGTCTTTGTCTTTTTATTCGCATCTGTTTCCGCTCTGCATGCCCAGGAGATTTATATCGGAGCACTGGTTGGCTACTCATCAGAGAAGCCGAAGCTTCCTGACATTCAAGACATTGAGTTTGAATCCGATGCCACGCTTTTTTACGGGGGGCGTCTCGGGTTGAAGATCTCCATGTTTGCCATCGAGGCGATGTACATCCGCGCTGGGCATGAGCTGACACAGATTGGCGCTGGCGTAATTGACTGGGATGGTCGGGAGCTGGAGTACCAGTACATCGGCGCGAACGTCAAGCTTTTCCCTTTATCTATTGCTGTTTTCCATCCGTACGTGATGGCCGGTTATGGGTATTACATGGCTGAGATTCAGGATGTTGGCGATGATAAGACGGGAAGCTACAGCGTGGGTGTCGGTCTGGAGCTGAAGTTCTCGAAGATCGCTCTCGTGGCTGAGGGGAAATACCGCCGCGGTGATGTTGTGATCGACGGAAATGATCTCGAATTAGGCAACTATTCTCTCAACGTCGGACTCAATATTTATTTTTAGGAATTTCTTCCTCAATTAATCGGCTTTAGAGAAAAAGGTCTGAAGCCGCTATCCCCATACAGAGGGTCTTCTCTTTTTAAGAGGGGAAAGTGCATCAACTGCGGAAAAGAGCCTCATCTTATCGTGGAATTTATGGCTTTCCTTAATCCTGAGATTCCCTGCGCCCTTCTCGGATTCTGCCCCCATTTCTATTTTCAGGATATGCCTGTCACTTCCCGCTGCCATGCCCGAGAATGCAGGGAAGCTGCGCTGGATGCAGGCTTGAAGAGAGTGAGGATGGGCAATATCCATCTTCTTGGAAGGGACTACTGAGGATGGAAATCAGGCTGAACAAATACCTGGCGCAAGCGGGCGTAGCCTCCAGAAGAGAGGTGGATAGGATGATCGTCGAAGGAAGGATCAAGGTCAACGGTCAGGTCGTACAGACCCTCGGTTATAAGATCGACGACCAAAAAGACAAAGTTGAAGTCGAAGGCAAAAGAGTGGAGAGAGAAGAGGGACTGGTCTATCTGATGCTCAACAAGCCTCCGGGCTTTCTGGTCACCATGAAGGATCCTCTTCGCCGGCCAACGGTTCAGCAGCTTCTTCCTTCTCTAAAAAAAAGAGTCTTTCCTGTGGGGAGGCTGGATTATGACAGCGAGGGGCTCCTGCTTTTGACGAACGACGGTGAGCTGGCTCACTGTCTTCTGCACCCCCGGTTCAAAATACGGAAGACTTACCTGGCAGAGGTCAAGGGGATTCCAGACCTTACAAAGATCGCTCGGCTGGAGAAAGGGATTTATCTTGATGGGAAAAGAACAGCCCCGGCGAGGATTGAGAAGCTTCGCGGCAGCTCCAAAAAAAGCCTGTTCAAAGTAGAAATCCATGAAGGGAGAAAGAGAGAGGTGAAGCGGATGTTTGAGGTCATCGGCCATGGAGTGCTTCATCTCAAACGGGTTGGCTTCGGAGGAGTGAGGCTGGGAAGCTTGGGATCGGGAAAATGGCGGTTCTTGACCCGGAGAGAAGTGGATATCCTGAAGAAGAAAGCGGAGCTGATTTAATCCCTAATTTTTTTCTTTCTCTTTCTCGAATGGTCCGGTGAAGGTCTTCCAGCTTGCCGCCAGCCGCTTCAATTCCTCATCGACAAGGCAATTCACCGTGTCTTTTTCGAACGTCCCGTCGTCTTTTCTTTCTCCGGCTTTGACTCCGGTAAGGATCTCGATCCCCTCATCGATGGTTTTCACGGGATAAATATGAAATTTCCCCTGTTTGACGGCCTCGATCACGTCTTTCCGCAGCATGAGGTTCTGGATATTCTGGTGGGGGATGATGACTCCCTGTGTTCCGGTCAGCCCTTTTGCTCTGCAGACATCGAAGAAGCCCTCGATCTTCTCGTTGACTCCCCCTATGGGCTGGATGTCGCCTTTCTGGTTGAGGGATCCGGTGACGGCGATATCCTGTCTCAAAGGAAGCTGGGAGAGGCTGGAGAGGATGGCGTAAACCTCTGTGGAGGAAGCGCTGTCCCCCTCGACTCCTGAATACGACTGTTCAAAAGCGATGCTGGCAGAGAGGGAAAAGGGCTTCTCCTGGGCATATTTTCCCCTGAGATAACCCCCGAGGATGAGGACGCCTTTATTGTGTGTGCGTCCGCTCATGTCCGCTTCCCGCTCGATGTTGATGACACCCGCTCTTCCCACCGCTGTCCTGGCTGTGATTCGGGTGGGTTTGCCGAAGGCAAGTTCTCCCATGTCGTAGACGGAGAGTCCGTTGACCTGCCCCAGGACTTTTCCTTTGGTGTCGATCATGATAGTCCCTTCTTCGATGTATTCTTGAATCTTGTCCTCTATGAGGCTGACCCGTTCAAAACGCTCTTCAATGGCCTTTTCGACATGCTCGCGGCTGACCGTCTTCTTACCCGCTTTTTTAGCCCAGTAGCTGGCTTCGCGGAGGACATCGGCGATGATGTGGAACCGGGTGGAAATCTTCTTCTGCCTTCCGGAAAGGCGGGTTCCGTATTCGATAACCGCGGCGATTCCGCTTTTATCGAATGGTTGCAGTTTGTCATCCACTGCTATTTTCTTGATGAAAGTGATGTATTCCTTGATGGTCTTGCTGTCCTTCTTCATCTCCGAGTCGAATTCAGCTTTGACCTTGAATATTTTTTTAAAGTCCTCGTCCAGGCGGTAGAGAAGATAGTAGATGTAAGCATCTCCGATCAGAACGACTTTGACATCGGCGTCGACCGGCTCAGGCTTGAGGCGTGTGGTCGAGATGAGGAAGAGAGAGGCGTAATTCTGGATCTCAAATTTCTGATTCCGCAGGGTTCTCTTGAGCGTGTTCCAGACTCCGGGTTCGATCAAGGCATCCAGAGCGTTGACGACCAGATAGCCTCCGTTTGCCTTGAGAAAGGAACCCGCTTTGATCCTGGTGAAGTCCGTCTGGAGGATGCCGAATCGAGATGTGGCGACTTCAACGGAGCCAAACAGGTTGATGTAATTCGGGTTTGTCTCCATGATGACCGGAGCACCCTTCTGGTCTGCATTATCGATGAGGAGGTTCACTCTGTAGGCAAGAAATGGGTCGCCGACCTCTTTCTCTCCGGCCTCCTTTTTCTGAGCTTTGAAGATGTCGATATTTTTGATAAGAGTGCTTTCCGCATCATCCAGATATTCTTTTATTTTTGGGAACTTAAAGCTTCCTTTTATCCCGTTTATAGCCCCTTTTATGATGGGAGTGATGGATTCCGCATCCCACTGCTTGAGAGCTTCCCTTATCTCCTCCTCGATTTCCTTCAGTCTCTCGAATATCTCCTCAAGCTTCTCAGTCAGTTCTTCATATTTTTTCTTCAGGTTTTCCAATTTCTTCTTATCGAATTTGTCTTCCCTGACCATGGCTTCCAGTTGGTCGAAGGGGGTGGGCTTTCCTGCGATCAAGGGGACAAGGTCAGGCTTGACGAAAAGGCCCATCTGGACCTGGATCACGGAGAATCCCTCCTTGGCGACTTCTTCTTCAAAATTCTTTAAGATTTCCTTCTGTTTTCTATGCTGGGATTCGACGATCTCATCCCTTTTTTCCGAATAATACTTGCTCTTGATCATCTCCGGGATGTTTCTCCTCAGCATGGAAATCAGGTTTTCCATGGTATCTTTGAAAAGCCTCCCTTTGCCGGCAGAAAGCGAAATCAGAGTGGGCTCATCCGGATTTTTGAAATTATTGACGTACAGCAGGTCATCGGGAGTTTTATCACCCTTTTCCATTTTTTCCAGCAGTTGCTTGATGGTTGTGGTCCGGCCTGTTCCCACCATCCCGGTGACGAAGATGTTGTAACCTAAGCTCTTGATGTCCAGGCCAGTCTGGATGGCTTTGAGCGCTCTTTCCTGTCCGATGATCCCCTCGCAGGGCTTGCACTCATCGCTGGTGGCTACAGGAATTTTTTCATGGTCACAACTCCACTTCAGTAATTCTGGGGGAAGTTCCTTAAAATTCGTGACCGTCTTCATCTTGTCCTCCCTTGATTTTGAGAGTATTCATTTTTAGTGCAAAAAGAATAATTACCATAAATATTTTTTTTACACAACTTCTTGATCGGGGTAGCAAGCATCTCTATCTCCATGGCAGTTAATAATGAAGGTGTAGTCTGTCACAGCGGCTGGTTCCCCCTCACCGCGGAAATAGAGGTGCTTCCGTTGGGATGTCCTGATTAAAGATTAGTGCAAAAAATGCTTTTATCTGTTAAAATAGGGAAAATTTTGGAGACAGCAGCTGGGCTGAGTGATCTTTGTTCGCGTTGAGCGAGGTTGTCTCAGGAGAGACCGGGAAGGAGAAAGATGGAATATCAGAACATACTGGTAAAAAAGAAAGACGGCGTCGGTTGGGTCATCGTCAACCGTCCTGACAAGCTCAATGCCTTGAACAGCCAGACCATCAGAGAGCTGCAGGATGCTTTTCTTGTCTTTAAGGATGACCAGGAAGTCAGGGCAATCATCCTTTCTGGATCCGGAGAAAAAGCCTTTGTGGCTGGAGCGGATATAGGCGAGCTGGCTGGTCTTGATCTCGAGACAGGCAAGAATTATGCCCTCAACGGCCAGGAACTGACTCGTCTTATCGAGAACTTTAATAAACCTGTCATCGCAGCGGTCAACGGTTATGCTCTTGGAGGCGGCACAGAGCTGGTTCTGGCCTGTCATATTCGGATCGCCTCTGAGAACGCGAAAATGGGGCAGCCCGAGGTCAAGCTGGGCTTGATCCCGGGATTCGGCGGGACCCAGAGGCTTGCCCGGCTGGTCGGGAAGGGACAGGCCATGGAGCTTATTCTCAGCGGCAGGATAATCGATGCCGCTGAGGCTTATCGGGTCGGCCTGGTCAATCGGGTTGTCTCCTTCGGTGACCTTTTCCCGACCTGTGAAGCGCTCGCTAAAGAGATCATTGCCAATGGCCCCCTGGCAATCGAGTCCTCCATCGAAGCCATTAATAAAGGTTTAGACCAGACCCTGGAAGATGGTCTTCTTTTAGAAGCCGAGCTCTTCGGCAAGGCTTGCAGCACCGAGGACAGCAAAGAGGGAACAAAAGCCTTTCTTGAAAAGAGAAAGGCGGGCTTTCAGGGCCGTTAAGGAGAGAAAAATGGAAACGTATCAAGGAAAATTGCAGGCGAAGGGATTAAAGATCGGGATCATCGTCAGCCGCTTTAACCAGTTCATCTCAGAAAGACTTCTGGAAGGAGCGCTCGATGCATTGGATAAGCTGGGAGCTGACGAGAAGGACATAACCGTCTACAAAGTGCCTGGCTCCTTTGAGATCCCTTTAGTGGCGAAAAAACTGGCCAAGGCAAAAAAGGCAGATGGGATCGTCTGCTTGGGTGCTTTGATTCGAGGGGATACACCCCACTTTGATTTCTTGAGTGCGGAAGTCACCAAGGGATTGGCTCAGATCGCCATGGATGAGGGAGTGCCTGTTTCCTTTGGTGTTTTGACAGTGGACACCATTGAACAGGGAATTGAGCGGGCAGGCACGAAGACTGGCAATAAAGGATGGGACGCTGCATTTTCGGTTGTGGAAACACTCAACCTGATTAAGAACGCAGGACTCAAATAGGGTGGTGGCCTCTTCATGGGCCGAAGAAGGAAAGCCCGAGAAGAGACCCTGCGGATTCTTTATCGTTTAGAATTTGACAACCGGGAACCCGAAGAGATACTCCGTCAGTACTGGAAGAGCAGGAAGATAGACCGGGAAACCAGAGACTACAGCACCTGGCTGACCAAAGGAATCACTTCCCATCAGGAAGAAATCGACAGCCTCATCCAATCAGCTTCCGAACACTGGCGCCTGCCCCGGATGGCCGTCATTGACCGGAATGTCCTGCGAATGGCTGTTTACGAGCTGCTTATCGAGAAAGATATTGCCCCGGCTATCGTCATCAACGAGGCGATAGAGATCGCCAGGAAGTACAGCGGAGATGAATCGGCGGTCTTTGTCAACGGGATTTTGGATGCTGTCCGTAAAAATCTGGAGAAGACAAAGAAGGGCTTGAAGGAAAAAAAAGATGACAAGAAAGAAAAACACCGCGTCTGAGGAAAACTCGGCAAAAAGCAAAGAGATGAAGCTGAGCGACCAGGAAATGGCGCGAAAATCCAAGCTGGAGAGGCTGGCCCAGGAGAACATCGACCTTTTTCCTCGTAAAGTGGAATCCACTCACTCTGTCTATGAGATCGTCGCGGCGTTCTCCTCGCTGTCCAGTGAGGAGCTGGAGAAAAAAAAGGAGAAGATCATCGTTCCCGGAAGGATCATTTCCGTCAGGAAAATGGGCCGAGCCACCTTTTTCCATATCATGGACAGCCGGGCCAAACTTCAGGTCTATTTGAGAGAGGATAAGGTCAGCAAGAGGAATTATGAGCTTTTTTCCCTGATCGATATCGGAGATATCATTTCGGTGGAAGGGATGTTATTCAAGACCCAGACCGGGGAGCTGACCGTCTTGGCTGAATCCTTCACCTTTCTGGCGAAATGCCTTCATCCCCTCCCGGAAAAATGGCATGGCCTGCAGGATGTCGAGATCCGCTACCGACAGCGGTTCCTGGACCTGATCATGAACCCGGAGCAGAGAGAAGTGTTCAGACTCAGGAGCGCCATGATCTCCCATGTCCGAAAGTTCTTTGATGGAAAAGGCTACATCGAGGTGGAAACACCCATGATGCAGCCCATCCCCGGAGGAGCCCTGGCCAGGCCTTTTAAGACCTTTCACAATGCCTTGGGCATGGACCTTTATCTGCGGATAGCTCCGGAGCTCTACTTGAAGAGGCTGATCGTGGGCGGGTTTGAGAAGGTTTACGAGATCAACCGCAGTTTCCGCAATGAAGGGATCTCTTCAGAGCATAATCCGGAGTTCACCATGCTGGAGTTTTATGAGGCGTATGCCGATTACAATGACATGATGGACATGACAGAGGAGCTGATCCAGGAGATGAGTCTTGCGCTCCTGGGTAAAGAGGAGATCGCCTACGGCGCCAATAAGATCTCTTTGAAGAGGCCCTGGAAAAGGCTTAAGTTCAAAGAGGCGCTGACGACCTACAGCGGGCTCGCACCCAGCCGCTTCGATGACAGAGCCGGGGTCATAGAATTCGCTTCCACGCTCACTCCTGAAAAGCAGGCGCCTTCCTACGGAAAAGCGCTGGATGTGATTTTTGATAAATGCGTCAAGGAGAGCCTCGTTCAGCCGACTTTTGTGCTGAACCCCCCCAAGGAGGTCTCTCCGCTGGCCAAAGCCGCCCGGGATGACCCGGATGAGGCCGAACGCTTTGAGCTTGTCATGGGGGGGATGGAGATCGCCAATGCCTTCAGCGAGCTTTCCGACCCTGAAGAGCAGAGAATAAGGTTCGAAGAGCAGGAGCAGGCGAGAAAGGGAGGGGATGAGGATGCCCATTGGATCGACAGGGATTATATCCATGCCCTGGAGTACGGTCTTCCCCCCACCGGCGGAGAGGGAATAGGGATCGACCGCCTGGTGATGCTCTTTGCCGACCGGAAATCCATAAGGGAGGTTATCCTCTTTCCTCTTCTGCGTCAGAAAGAGTGATCGCTGATAAGGAGAGAGTATTGAACAAGGAGTCATGAATCGTGGGATTTGAGCTGTTCATCGCCAAACGCTACCTGACGGCCAAGCGGAAGCAGGCCTTTATCTCTGTTATCACCTTCATCTCCATCCTGGGAATCACCATCGGCGTCATGGCTTTGGTCATCGCCATCGCTCTGATCACCGGTTTCCAGGGAGATGTCCAGGAAAAAATACTCGATTCCACTTCACATATCATGGTCCCTTGCCTCGACAGAGAGGCCCTGAGGGACTACCCTCAGCTCATATCTCAAATCCAGAAGATCAACGGAGTGGTCGGGGCGACTCCTGTGGTCCATGGAACAGTGCTTTTAACGGGCCCCTCCCAGTCCGACGGAGCTCTGCTCAAAGGGATCGATTTTGAGCTGGAGAGAAGATACTCCCAGTGGCTGGAGAACCTGGAGAGCGGCCGGATACCGTCTGCGGATATGGAGCGGGAGGGCGTTCTGCTCGGCAGGGAGATGGCGGTCCGTCTCGGCGTAGGAGTCGGGGATACAGTGGATGTCCTGGCGCCCTCATCTCGGCTTTCCCCCATCGGCCTCATTCCCAGATGGAAAAGGTTTGTGGTGACCGGCATCTTCAACACCGGTTTGTATGAATTCGATACATCCATGGCTCTGGTCAGGCTGGAGACAGCCCAGAAATTTCTCAATTACGGCCAGGATATCAGCTACATTCAGGTCAGAATCAAGGATGTGTTCCAGGCGCCCAAGATCGCCGAGAAAATACAGGAGATCATCCCTCCCTCGGCCTATGTGATGACCTGGATGGAGCTGAACGAGTCCCTTTTTTCAGCGCTGAAGTTGGAGAAGAACATCATGTTTTTCACCATCACCCTCATCGTCCTCGTCGCTGCCTTGAACATCATCGCCACCCTCATCCTGATGGTCATGGAGAAGACAAGGGACATCGGCATTCTCATCGCCATGGGCGCCACTTCTCAGAGCATAAGGAAGATATTTTTCCTCCAGGGCTCGATGATCGGCGTTATCGGGACAGCGGCTGGGGTTGTGCTCGGGCTGATCTGGTGCTGGCTGGCCAATGTGTTTGAGCTGATCAAGATCCCTGTGGATATCTACCAGATCTCTTTTGTGCCCTTCCGTATCAAATTTCTGGATTTAGTGCTGATTGTTGGCATCACCCTTCTGATCAGCTTGCTCTCGACGCTCTTTCCTTCGCATCGAGCGGCCAAGGTCGACCCTGTGGTGGCTTTAAAATATGAATAGCGTGGTCAAGACTCTCAACTTGGGTAAGGAATACCCGCTGCCTGATGGAGTGCTGCGTGTCTTCCAAGGGATTGACTTTGAGATCCAGGAAGGAGACCTGGTGGCGATCATGGGGATGTCCGGAGTGGGGAAGACGACCCTCTTGAACCTGCTGGGAGGCCTGGACAGGTCGAGTGAGGGGCAGATCCTGTTCGACGGGGAAGACCTGCGGACAAAGGATGAGAGAGAACTGGCTGAGATCAGAAACAAGAAGATAGGATTCGTGTTCCAGTTCTACCACCTCCTGCCCGAATTCACGACCCTGGAGAACATTGCCTTTCCCCTGTTGATCAAAGGCCTGGAAAAGAAGGAAGCCCTGGATAGAGCCCTAGTGATGCTCCGGGAAGTGTTTTTAGAAGAAAAAGC
>JAOUKO010000269.1 GCA_029882525.1 Candidatus Aminicenantota bacterium
CTGTACTTAGGAGGAAAGCGAACAGACGAAGTGGAAAAACTCATCTATTCATTAAAAAAGCGAAAATGAAAAATATTCACTCTATCTCAAGTCTTTGCCCGAACCATGAGCACAGAAGCTGAAGCCTGGTTAGCGACCTTATCCGGGATAGACCCGAAAAGCCTCCGCCGGAGAGCCCATTCCTCCGACGCTCCGATCACGATAAGGTCCTGTTTTCCGGCGCTGCTGATGATCGCCCGGGCAATATCGGTGTTGATGACAACTTTTATATCTGCCGACACACCGGCTGCCTCAAGAGTATCCTTGACAAATTCTTCCGCTTTTCCCTGAAAGAGACGGAGGCTTTTCTTGTCGAAGTCAGAGCGGGCAGCAGAGAGACCCCGGCCAACCTGAACATTCAGCGCGGTTATCGAGGCCTTCCATTCAGCAGCCAAATCCTGCGCCACCTTGAGCCCGAGCCGGGCATGCGTTCCACCGCTGACCGGGACCAGGATGCGACGAACATCCTGCAGACCGCGGTCTTTGAGAACCAGGACGTTACCTTTGGCGATTTTAAGCACTTCAGCCACATTGGTCCGATACCCGCGGTGCAGGGAAACTTCACCCTTCCAACCCATGATGATAAACTCAGGCATCTCCATCTCAGCCACGCTGAGAATAGCCGAAGAGACGCTCCTGGCGACGATGGCTGTTGCCCGAGCGCGAACACCCTGCTCAGTGGCATGGTAAGAGGCTGTATCGAGCAGAGTCTTCTTCTCCCTCCTCTGTCTTTCGTACTCAATGCCCCCGGCTTCAAGAGGCATCTGGGCAGGAACATTCACCACATGAATCAACTGCAGACGCGCTCTGAAGCTTCTCGCCAGAGCCGTGCTCAGCGTCAGAAGAGAGAATTCTGTATCGGGGTTAGCCAGGGGCACAAGAATGACAGGAGCCTCCTCGCTACGCGCAGCCAGGTATTCTTTGGCCCTGATCACAAGAGGCCTCACCACCTTATCCTTCCACAGGATGTGTGAGGCCCCCACCAGTTGTGTCCCTCGCCGCAGGAATATCATATACCAGATAAAACTGGCAGCGATAATCATGTTGCCGATGATCAATGAAACGCGGCTGGTGTTGACGATGACAAAAATACAGCCGAAAAAGCCCAAAAGAGGGACGACCGGATACCCGGGTGTCCGAAAACTGGGTTTATACCAATCCAGCCTGGCATATCTCATGATGATACAGGCCAGGGTTATGAGAGAATAGAGGACAAGGCTCAGGAACCCGGCCACTTCAGCCAAAAGCTCAAGCTGTCGGCCGAGAAGAATCAAGATAAGCATGGTCAGGCCGGTCGTGATGACGATCGAGCGATAAGGCGTCTTGAACCGGGCATGAATCTGGTTCAGCCAATCAGGCATGAGCTGATCGCGGCCCATGGCAAAGGATACCCGTGACGCAGCCAATACGCTGGCGTTCGCTGATGAGACCGTGGCCAGTATCCCGCCGATAAGAACCAGGATGTAGCCTCCGCTGCCCATAAGCCCCCTGGCCAGATCCATCAAAACCGTCTCCTTGGCCATGCTCGGATCATTGTAGCTCCGGAGCCCGAGAATACAGAACACCACCGCACAATAGATCACTGTCACGATCACCACTGACCCGACCAGAGACAGCGGCAGGGTCCGCTTCGGATTGCGGATCTCCTCTGAAATGGCAGAAATCTCAGCAAAACCCATGAAGGTTATAAAGAGAATAGGCAGGGTCACCAGCACTCCGGAGAATCCTATTTCTGGCGGTAAGAACGGGCTTAGCCTCGCTGTATCCACAGAAAACAAGGCCCGGCAGGTAAAAGCCACGAGAACAAAAAGCATCGCTCCTACAATGACGGTCTGGGTGCGCCCGGTCTCTCGAGCGCCGATGAAATTCAAAAGGCCAAGCAGGGCAGTAACGATGAGGGCGATGATCGTCGGCGATGCTCCCAAAGCATCGCTCATATAATGCCCGAATCCAATCATGTAGAAGGCAGAAGCGAAAACGAGGCTCAGCCATAAGCTCCAGCCCATGATATTCCCCACCAGCGGGCCGAATGCCCTGACCATGAACAAGTAGCCTCCTCCAGCATAGGGCATTCCTGTCGACAGCTCAGCCATGCAGAGAGCGATCATCGCCGAGATGAACCCGCAGGTGACGAAAGAGAGAATAACGGCTGGTCCGGCCATACCGGCCACCAGCCCGGGCAGGACAAAAATGCCAGCCCCGATCATCGTGCCCACTCCGACCGACAGGGCTGCGAAAAAGCCCAGGTTACGGGCCAGCGTGATTTTCGAGTTTGAGTCTATCTCGTTCTGGTTCTTAGCCATGAAGGAATTCTATATTTAAACCCAATAACTCTAGCCAACGACGTGAATCAGAGAAAGTCTATGTGCGCGTCCGCTATTTCTTGATTCTCACCGGATAAGGTGGACGTTTGGCTTTCTTGGGCGGGTTCTTCTCCAGCTCCTCTAAAATGACCTCAATGGCTTTTTCCAGCTGAGGGTCTTTCCCGGCGATCACATCCGCCGGCCACTGCTCGACTTCGATATCCGGAGGAACCCCGACATTCTCGACAACCCAGCCGTCCTCGGTCCAGATAGCCAGGTTGGGGGCAGTGACATAACCTCCGTCCATCAAGACCGGAAAGCCCAGAGTGCCGACCAGGCCTCCCCAGGTTCTTTTTCCGATCAGTTTTCCGAGCTTGAATTTACGGAACATCCAGGGAAGGAGATCCCCTCCAGAGCCGGCCAGCTCATTGATGAGCATGACTTCCGGCCCCTGGATGGAGCCGCCCGGCGTCTTGATATCGTCACCATAGCGCATATGCCAGTAAGAGACAAAAGGCCTGCGTAAAAGGTCGATGTAATAATCAGCCACCAGGCCTCCGCCGTTGAACCTCTCATCGACAATAATGGCCTCCTTGTTCACCTGCGGGAAAAAGTAGCGCTTGAAGTAGATGTGACCCAGTGTCGATGTGTTCGGAACATAGACATAAGCCACGCGACCGTTGGTGGCTTCGTCGACTCTATTCATGTTTCCTTCCACCCAATCCCGATTCCGCAGAGCATACTCGTTGCTGAGAGGAACCACCTGGACAGTCCGTGAGCCTCTTCTGTCCGGGTTCGGCCCAACTGTGATCTCGACCAGCTTCTCTGCCGTGTTCTCGAAGACACTGTAAATATTCTCAGGCGCTCTGATTTCCCTTCCCTGAACTGCCAGGAGGTACTCGCCGTCTTTCACGTCGACTCCTGGTTCGGTCAGCGGAGAACGGAGCTCAGGATTCCAGTTGAGCCCGCCGTAGACCTTTTTGAAGCGGTAGCAGCCGTTCTCGATGGCGTAGTCCGCACCGAGCAAGCCACCGGGAACTCTTTGGGGTTGAGCCAGGAAATCTCCGCCTCCAACCCGATGATGGCCGACAGCCAGCTCGCTGCACATCCACTGGATCACCCGGTTCAGGTCGCTGCGGCAGCTCAAATGAGGAAGAAAAACCTCATATTTTTTCTTCATGGCTTCCCAATCGGCTCCATGCATGTTGGCGGCATAGAAGAAATCCCGGTTGATCCGCCAGGCTTCATAGAAAATCTGTTTCCATTCGGCTCGGGGCTCGATCCGGACCTCGATAGCTCCGGTCTCGATCCTGCCCTGGTTCGGCTTAGCTTTGGGCCCTGCAGGTATGATCCCGTACGTGTTTCTTGACATGTACAGGATTTTCTTTTTATCGGCTGAAACCTCGAACCAGTTCACCCCTTCCAGGATGTCCTCTGCCTTTCGCTCTTTCAGGGTGAATTTCATCAGCTTGGTCTCCCGGGCAAAAGAACTCCGGCTGCCGGCAGGTGCTTCCAGATAGTAAATCTCTCCTTCGTTGCCAGTCTGAAGGTTGAAGTAGGCACCGGCTCGAACGGGAAGATCCAGGATCCTGTACTTCAGGCCGTCAAGATCAATCGAAAATATTTCTTTGGTTTCAGCTTCTTTTTTTTCAGGTTTTTTATCTTTCTTTTTCGACTGAGGCTCTTCCTTTTCAGGAGCCTTCTTCTCTTCGCCCCCCTTCTCCTCATCGCTTTCTTTGGCCAAAGGAGAGGGGATATCCTTCCGTAGAACAACCAGGTAGAGAGAACGGCTCATCTCCATGTCCGCGCTCGACAGGGCAAACCACTGTTTGACTGGGC
>JAOUKO010000270.1 GCA_029882525.1 Candidatus Aminicenantota bacterium
AAAAACAGTCTCCTCTACCCAAGCAGTGGTTCTTTTAGCTCCCAGCTCGTCCAGGACAAGGACTTCACTCTTGAAAATCGGAGACAGTATATCCACCTCGGTCAGAGCTGAATCAGGATTGTAAGTTCCCTGGATGTTCCTGATCAATTCCCTGAAATCACAGAAATAACATGGAACCTCTTTTTTTTGGATCAGCTCCTGAATGGTGGCCACAGCCAGGTGGGTCTTGCCCACTCCACAAGGGCCGAGGAAGAGGAGGCCGATATCCTGGACAGGATAGTTTTTAACGAATTTCTTACATATTTTCAAGGCATCCCTATGAGAGTCGTCATGGATCTCGAAGTTTTCAAAGGTGCAGTTTCTGTATCTTCTCGGAATATTCGTCTGCTCAAGGAGAACCTGATTTCTCCGCTCAAGGTAGCATTTGCACCGCCGGGCAGCAGTCCCGGGTCCGGACTCCACCAGGACCCATCCTGTTCCCTGACATTCGGAGCAGATTGTCTCTGGCATCAGTTCAAATAGCCTCTAAGCTGCTGGAGTCTATGAGAGCGGGCCAGCTTCCTCATCGCTTTTTGCTCGATCTGCCTCACTCTCTCCCGGGAAAGCTCCATTTTATCGCCTATCTCCTGAAGCGTCCGGGGCTTATCGTCTTCCAGCCCGAATCTTAATTGTAGCACATACTTCTCTTTCTCATCCAGCCCTTGAAGAAGTTCCCTGATCTGCTCCTCGATGGAGTTCTTGATGATCTGGTATTCAACCGAGGGGGAGAGGTTGTCTTCTATCTTCTCCTCGATCTCCCGTTCTTCATCAAAATAAGTATCGCTCAGAGAGATGTCTTTCCCATCCAGCAATTCCAGGTCCTCGACTTCTTCGACCGTTATTCCCATCTTCTTGGCAATCTCTTCTCTGGCTGGATCTCTTCCTAAGTCCGCCTTGAGCTGGGCTTGTTTCCTCTTCATTTCAGATATCTTATCAGAAAGCTTCTGAGGAAGATGATAAGCCCTTGATGAGCGCGTCAGAGCATGTATTATCGCCTGCCTGATCCACCAGACGGCATAGGAGATGAACTTGACATTTCGGCCGGGGTCAAACCGTTTGGCTGCTTCGATGAGGCCCAAATTTCCCTCATTGATCAGATCAAACATGCTCATTCCCATCCCCTTGTATTTTTTCACGTAAGAGACGACGAACCTGAGGTTGGCTTCGATCAATTTTCTAAGGGCGTCTTTGTCACCTTTCTGGCTTTGCTTACCCAGTTTTTTCTCTTCAACTTGGCTCAGAATGGGATATTTCGCTATCTTACCCAGATAGGTCCTCAAATTCTTGAAATCCAGGTAGCTTCTGTCGTCGTCTTTCATGCTTTTTCTTCCGGTTTCTCCTTTTCTTTCTCTGCCACTTTTTCTATTTTAATGATTTTAGCCGGGCTGACGCGTACCAGGCTTTTTGCCCTGTGCTCAAACTCCTCTTCCCTTCCCTCGAAAAATTCCTTCTTAACGTACTCCAGAAACATGTTCACTTCTTCCTCGATCTGCTCAATCTTCTTCCTCATGTTTAATACGACTTCTACGCCTGCCAGGTTTACACCCAAATCCCGTGTGAGGTTGAGAATAAGCTCAAGCCGTTTTAAATCCTCTTCCGTATAACACCGTGTGTTCCCTTCGCTCCGCGAAGGTTCAAGCAATCCTTCTCTCTCATAAAGCCTGAGAGTCTGAGGATGGATGTTATACATCCGGGACACGCTGCTTATATGGTAATAGTTCCTGGGCTCTTTCTTCTCCTTCATTTTATTAACTCCCCATTTTCTCTCTTGGATTCTCCGGATAGAGATTTTCCAGTTCTTTCATCAATTCTCTGATTCTCTCATCGTTGAAGGGTGGAGGAACGATCGATACTTCGACGAATTGCTCTCCTCTATTCTTTTTCCCGGGAATCGGAGCTCCTTTATCCTTGAGCCTGAGTTTTTGGCCGGACTTTGTCCCAGGGGGGATCTTGATGGTCGTGTTTCCGTAAAGAGTCGGGACCTCGATCCTGGCTCCCAGAGTCGCTTCTGGCACGGTTATCGGGACTTTCACGTAGATATTTGACCCTTCTCTTTTAAAGACGGGATGAGGGTCGACTTCGATCGTGATAAACAGATCACCGGTAGGACCTCCTCCCTTCCCCGCGCTACCTTTCCCTGGAATCCGGACTTTGGAACCGGTGTTGACTCCTCCGGGGATCCTGACGCTTATCAGCTCAGTTCTCTGGACTAAACCCTGGCCATGGCAGGTGGGGCACTCCTGTCCTGGTGTATTTCCTGTCCCTCCGCAGGATGGACATGTCGTCGAAAACCTCATCGCACCCCTTTGGAAAATTTTCTGGCCGCTGCCTCCGCAGGACAGGCAGGCTTGTTGGCCTCCCCTCTGAATAAATCCCTGGCCCTGACAGGTAGAACAGGCTGCCATCCGGGTGAGCTTGATCCTTGTCTTCAAGCCCTGGATGGCATCCATGAAACCCACTTTCATGGTGTAAAGGAGGTCTTCGCCTCTTTGAACTTGTGGCTGTGCGCGCTGGGCGGTGGAGCCGAAGATATTCTCAAAAAAATCCCTGAAGGAGGAGCTCCCGAAGCCAGAGAAGTCAAAGCCTTCAAAACCAGATGTGTAAGTCTGATACTGGGACCCTCCAGGAGGCACATCCCCGACAAACCCAAACTGGTCGTACTGAGCTCTTTTATTGGGATTGCTGAGAACGGAGTAAGCCTCCTGGATCTCTTTGAACTTGGCTTCGGCTGCTTTGTCCCCTGGATTGAGGTCAGGATGGTACTTTCGGGCTAGTTTGCGGTAGGCTTTTTTGATCTCAGCTTGAGTGGCTTTGTGGTCAACCTCGAGGATCTTGTAATAGTCCCTATCCATAATTAGATTACCTGCTCTTGCAGTCTCTGACGGCTGAAAAGTGCGATGAGAATTCGGCAGCTTTAATTCTTTTTTTCGTCGTCTACGACTTCTGCATCGATCACTTCTTCCTCGGATGAATCCTGGGAGGCACCTTGGTCTGCCGCCTCACTGCCAGCTGCTCCCTGCTGGGCCTGCTGCTGCGAAGCCTGCTGGTACATTATCTCAGTCAACTTATGGGAAGCTTGAGTAAGAGCCTCTACGGCCTTTCTGATCTGCTCTGCGTCATCGGTTTCAATCGCCTTCTTGGTGTTCTCGATCTCAACGCGGATTTTATCCGCTTCTTTCGCTGGTATCTTATCCTTGTTTTCCCGCATCAGCTTCTCAAGATTATACACCATCTGGTCGGCCTGGTTCTTGGCATCGATGGTCTCTCTCCTCTTCTTATCCTCTTCAGCATGTACCTCAGCATCCTTGACCATATTATCGATTTCCTTATCATCAAGTCCGCTGTGACCGGTGATGGTGATCGCTTGCTGCTTTCCGGTGCCTATGTCTTTGGCCGAGACATGGAGGATTCCGTTGGCATCGATGTCAAAAGTCACCTCGATCTTGGGGATGCCTCGAGGGGCTGGGGGGATACCATCCAGATGAAACCGTCCTAACGTCCTGTTATTGGCAGCCATCTCTCTCTCACCCTGAAGGACATGGATCTCTACGCTGGGCTGACTATCCGCGGCTGTGGAAAAGATCTCTGTTTTCTTAGTGGGAATCGTGGTGTTGCGGGCAATCATCTTTGTGAACACGCCGCCGAGAGTCTCGATACCGAGAGTCAGGGGAGTGACATCCAGGAGCAGAATATCCTTGACATCTCCTGCCAGGACAGCTCCCTGAATGGCCGCTCCGGCTGCCACCACTTCGTCAGGATTGACACCCTTATGAGGTTCTCTGCCAAAAAGCTTTCTGACCAATTGCTGCACTTTAGGTATTCGGGTCGATCCACCTACGAGAATGACCTCATTGATGTCCTCAGGTTTTAAGCTGGCATCCTTGAGAGCCTGTTTGCAGGGTTCAACTGTTCTCTGAATGATGTCATCCATGAGCTGTTCCAGCTTGGCTCTGGTGAGTTTCATCAACAGATGCTTTGGACCTGAGGCGTCAGCCGTGACAAAAGGAAGGTTAATCTCTGTCTCCATAGTCGTGGAGAGCTCCATTTTCGCCTTTTCCGCAGCTTCCTTTAACCGCTGAAGAGCCATTTTGTCCTTAGAGAGGTTTATGCCCGTCTCTTTCT
>JAOUKO010000040.1 GCA_029882525.1 Candidatus Aminicenantota bacterium
TCATTGAGACAGGTCCTGGGTGATCATGTCAAACAGGCCGGTTCGCTGGTCTTAGCCTCCCGGTTCAGGTTCGATTTCACTCATTTCGCTTCTTTGAGCAGTTCCGAGCTGAAGCAGATAGAGCTGCTCGTCAACGAGAAAATTAGAGAAAACATAGCAGTGACCACCAAGCTCACCACTCTCGAAGAAGGGCTCAAAGAAGGAGCTGTAGCCATTTTCGAAGAAAAGTACGGGGAGAAAGTGAGGATGGTCACCATCGGAGATTTCAGCAGGGAGCTCTGCGGGGGTGTCCACGTACACTCAACTGCCCAGATAGGCCTGTTCAAGATTGTTTCAGAGTCCGGCATCGCTGCCGGGATGAGAAGAATTGAGGCTCTAACAGGGGAAGAGGCCTTGAAGCACGTCCAGGATACAGAAGAGATAATGACCGATATCCAGTTGGCTCTGAATTCTTCTAGGAATGACCTGCTCAACCAGATTCAGAAACTCAGAGACTCGGTTAAGGAGAAAGAGAAAGAAGCCGCAACGCTGAGGCAGAAGATTGCCAGGTTAGAACTCAAGGGGAAAGAGGAAGAAGTCAAGACAATCAAGGGAATCTCCGTCGTCATCCAGGCGGTTAAGGGATTGAACAACGAAGAGCTTCGGGATCTGGCTGATTCGCTGAAACAGAAAATAGGCTCTGGAGTGGTTGTCCTGGGTTCGGCTTATGGGGAAAAAGTATTCCTGGTAACCGCAGTAACCAAGGATTTGACCGGGCGCATAAAAGCCAATGAGCTGGTCAAGGAAATAGCTGCCAAGCTCGGCGGCGGGGGAGGAGGACGTCCGGACTTTGCTCAAGCAGGAGGGAACAAACCCGATAAACTGGATAAGGTTTTAAAAGAGAGTTGTGCGATTATCGAAAAAATGATTAAATGAAAGGGGGACGAAAAAATCACCCCAAAAGGGGATTGCATCCGGGTGAAAAATCATTCATCATAATATACTGAAAATAAAGGAGATGATGAAACACTCCAGCCTTAAGAGATTCAGAACTCTCACATCTGTTGGGTCGCTTCTGCTGCTGGCTGTCTTGTCTTTATGTTTTAATGCTCAGGCAGAGCCTCAACCTGCCTCAAGGTTTGAGGGGATGATCAGGTCGATCGCCGCCCACCATGGTCTGGAGCCTTCCCTGATTCACTCCATCATTCAGGCCGAATCCGATTACGACCCTTACGCTGTCTCTCCTAAAGGAGCTGCCGGACTTATGCAGCTCATGCCGGAAACAGCGAAGAGATACGGCGTGAGTAATGTGTTTGATCCCTGGGAAAACATCGAGGGCGGAGTCAAGTATATAAAAGACTTAATGAAGCTTTTTGGCCAAAAAACAGACCATGTGTTGGCCGCTTATAACGCTGGCCAGAATGCCGTAAAAAAGTACGGCGGGATCCCTCCTTACCCTGAGACAGAAAGATACATAAATAAAGTCAAAGCCGTCTATCCCAAGTCAACCATAAGGAACAGGAATAAAATCTACAAGTACTATGACAGCTCAGGAAGAATTGTCCTGACAAACTGCAGCTTTCTCTATTCTCAGGCCAAATCCCGTAATCAAGAAAATAAGGACTGAAAGCGCTCCTCCTGAAGAATCAGTAGAGGTGGCCTTTAACGAGAATATTCCGCGGCACGATCTCAAACGTAGCCGGCAGTTTCCCTACCTGTTCTCCATCAACTTCAATCAGGACCTCATCCTCTTTACTCTCGGAGATAGCTTCTATTTTGCTGCCTCGGATCAGGGATATCTTGGGATGGGTTAAATGGGTTCCGGTGTAGATCCTCCAAACGTTCCTGAAGAATTCCAGCATCTTCATGCCCTTCACCAAAACCACATCAAAGAGCCCGTCATCCAGCTTAGCCTTGGGAGCGATTTTCATCCCCTTGCCGAAGATCCTGCCGTTTGAGATGGTCCCGATCAGATAATCTTCGAGAGGAAGGTCCTCATCGTCTATCCTTATCTTGAGCCTTTTATTCTTATAACTCATGAATGTGGAGACCAAACATTTCAGGTAAGAAGAAGCCTTTCGTTCCATCCTGTTTTCATCGACTCTTTTAACGACTTCTCCTCCTATCCCAAAGTCTGAGACGTTCAGAAAGTATCTTTCTTCGTCTTCCCCAGAGTGATTTTTGTACCTCACTTTTCCGATATCGATTAAAGAGGAAGGGGCTTGAGTGATGACCTTTAAAGCGTTCTTCAGCCCTTTGGGAATATTCAAGCTTCTGGTGAAGTCACAGCCGGTCCCGGAGGGGACGATGCCCAAAGATGTCTCCGGATTTATGATCCTCTCGTCCTCATAGAATCCGTTGGCGATCTCATTGATAGTGCCGTCTCCGCCGACACCGACGATCAACTGCACCCCTTCCTTGATGGCTGCCCTGGATATTTCAATAGCCTGGAGTGGTTTTTCTGTGAACTCGTACTTGAATTCTTTAAGAAAGCTCTTCAGCCCCTCTCTGATCTGATTCCATCTTTTCCGCGTCTTTCCCTTATTGGATTCAGGGTTGACGATCACCTGGGCTTTCTGGAACATGCAGGTCTCCTTGGGGAGGTTGCGGAGGTTTTTTCTTGAACAGAGAAAGGCCGATGATCCCTCCTAAAGCTCCCAGTACAGAGAAGATGACCCCGGAGACAACCAGTCCGAAAAGGATTCTAGGAACGGATGTTTCCATAGAAGTCTCGTCCAATAAGTTCTCAAACCCGGGAGGCATCTCTTCCATATACTCGGCGAGCCTTTCCATGATTCTTTGCATCACTTGCCTGTTCAAAGGAAGGAACAGCAAACTCACCACTGTTTGGACCACTGCTGCCACGAGTCCGGTAAAGACGCCGACAATAGCGCCGTCGCTTGAAGTCAGAGGAGCAGAAGAATCCTTGACAAGAAGATAGGCGGCGAGCATGGCTCCCCCGATTATCCATAAGCAGCAGAGACAGCTTAAGACAGGAACTCCCGAAAGAAATCCCGCAATAACACCACCGATCAAAGCCGGAGTTAACATCAGTGTTTTCTGTTCGTTCATTCTTCCTCCTTCTCTGTCCTTTTCGTTTATTCTATTTTGAATCTGATTTGAATTTCAAGATATATTTTCTGTCCCTGAGCATACGGTTTTTTCACCATCCAACCTGAGCCCTTCTCAATCCTGGATTTTATGATGCTTCTTTTCTGTCCTATTGGCTTTTTCCTGGGCTCTTTTCAGGAAAAAATCAGAAACGCCAACGATAAAATAAAAAGGCAGGATCAGTCCCCATAAAAATCCTGTCATAAACCGGATCCAGTGGGAAGATAGCCAGAGATGGAGGAAATTTCCCCCGGCATCCGCAATCATCGGAAGTGAAACGATGATAAAAATTCGAACTCTGGGCAAGGCCAGCTTGGAAAATCCGTTGATCAGGGGATAGAGCCCTGTCCCTCCGAGAATCCCAAAATAAATGCCCAGACAGCGGGCGCAGACGGCTAAAGGTTGTCCGAAAAGGTGAAAAGAGCGAAAGGGGATCTGATGGCAGATGGGCGTGAAGACTGAATAGACAAATGCGCTCAAGCTAGAATCCTGGCTTCTCAAATAGGGAGCCAGAAAAATGACTCCCAGCCAGATAATGATCCCTCCGAGAGTCAGATAATAAACGAGAAGAATCCTGTGTTTCCTGTTCATCTTAGTTAGGGCTCAGGTTGGGTTGATTAAAAACATACCACTTTTGCGCAGCGAAAACAAAATCCTTATTATGCGAAGGCTTATGGGGTGAAAAAACCGTATGAAAGGCTGAGCGGGCACGGTTCCTAGACCTAAGGAAGAGGAGAGCGGAGCCTGGAATCGAGCCGCTTTTGACTGATTTGCGGCCTTCTGCCTGGACACAAATCAGTGAGGGTTCCAAGGGAGCATGCTCCTTTGGTCGCAGGGCGGGATTCTATATCCCGCCCGAGAAGGGGAGGCAGGGAGCCTCAATGGAATTGAGCTCCAGTCGGAAGGGGGGAAGCGAAGCTGTTCCCCCTCCGAGGTCTCGTTGGGGCAAAAGCAGCGTGTTTTTGAATCCATAAGCCTGAGCATCATGTTTGCATTCTCAGGCTAGCCGAGATGGTCATTTTTGTCAATTTTTCTTTAAACCAAAATCAATCTGGCGTTTGGTTACCTAATTGAGAGATGAGGCGCCGGTTCCCCTCCATCCGAAGCCCATGGAGGAGGGTTGGAGGGTCTTGGCTGGGATGGAGGGGAACCGGCGCTGTGACAGGTTACACCTCCATAATTAACTGTCTAGGAAATAGAAATGCTTCCTCCTGAAAGATAAAATTTGACAGATAATTCCTCAAGGTGTAAATTTATTTTTACTGCTTTTATTCTTGCCTGGAGGGTGTGAATCATAACTTAAAGGAGGTCATGATGAACGCAATCAAAGCCAGGAATATCATTTTATTCGCAATCATGGTTCTTTTGCCAACCACTTTTATTTATTCTCAGTCGAGTGCCCAACAGATATTCGAAAGCAATAAAGAGGCTGTTTTCTCTCTGATGGCCCTGAATGAGAACAACGAGATTGTCGGAGAGGGTACTGGATTCATTGTAGAGCCAGGAGTCCTTGCCACGTGTTATCAGCTGATAAGCCAAGCAGCCTCTGTGACAGGGAAGAATTATAAAGGAAAGGCCATAAAAATCGATGGAGTTCTGGGAGTGGACAAGAATCTCAACATCGTTTTACTCGCTGTCAAAGGTAAAACTCCAGCCATCATGCTGGGAAATTCAGATGAGTTGGATGTGGGCAAGAAGGTTTTTGCCATCGGAACCAGTGAATCCGAGGCAATCGAAATCTCAGAAGGAGAAGTCACAAAGTTGGTCGAGTTCAATGAAAAGATGAAGCTCATTCAAATCTCCCAGGATTTATATAAAAACTTCAGCGGGGCACCGCTCCTGGATGAGAACGGCCAGGTCTTAGGTATGGTTATATTCTTCGAGAGACGGTTAAGAATCACAGTGCCTTCCAATCCACTGAAAGCCATCCAGAAGCAGAGCTTGATCAAGTTCAAGAGCTGGCAGCCAGAGGATTACCTGACAACTGTAGAGGGCGCCTATTTTGCAGGCAGAGTCGCTGACCTCCTCGATGAGACGGGCAGGGCTCAGCAGTATATGGAGAGAGTCAAACTCGCAAGGCCTGACGACATCGAAGTCCATTCATTATTGGCTTCCATCTATGACAGACAGAGAAATTTTGAGAGAGCGATAATGTCCTATGAGAAGGTTATCAGCATGGACAGCTCCAGGGACGAGGCCTATTATGGACTGGGCATGGTCTATATCAAGATGCGTCAATATGAAAGGGCTCTTCCTTTGCTGGAGAAAGCCGTCGGGCTCAACCCCAATTACGCGGATGCCTATTATTACATCGGAAATTCCTATCAAGAAGCGAATAAATTCGATAAGGCAGCCGAAGCCTACGCCAAATATCTTGAGTTCAAGCCTGAAAACATCTGGGAAGTATACTACAGACTGGGCGTGTGCTATTCGGAACTGGGTCAGTTTGATAAGGCTATCCCGGCTTTTGAGGAGGCTATTAAGAAGAAACCGCAAGAGGTAAGAATCATTTATGAACTGGCTCAATCCTATGAGAAGTCAAAACAGTATGATAAAGCTGAAGAAACCTATAAAAAGATTTCACAGCTTACACCTGAAGACCCGATTAGGTCTTATCGGGCGATCCTGATGATGTACGACAAGGCCAAGATGAGTGATAAAGCCATCGAGGTCGCAAAGGAAATTACCAATATGGAGCCCAATAACTACGAGAATTTTTATAACCTTGGCTTCATGTACCAGAATGCCAAAAAATACAATGATGCTATCGAGGCTTTCAAAAAAACCATCGAGCTCAATCCAGGATACGAGTATGCCTACTCCAGCGTTGGATATATCTATTATCAGTTAGAGAACTACGCAAAAGCCGTTGAGTATTATAAAAAGCTGGTGGAAATCGTTCCCGACAATGCGGATTACTGGTTTGTTATGGGCGTCGCTCACATGCAGCTCAAGAATTTCAACTCAGCTCTTGAGCCGTTGAAAAAAGCTGTAGAGCTTCGTCCTGACCATGCCTATGCGCTTTTCAACCTGGGCATAACCTACTTGAATCTCCATGACAACTACAGTGCTCGCGAAATATATACCAAGCTGAGGACTATCGACCCCAGCCTTGCTCAGAAGCTGGCAGAACATATCAGATAAAAGAAGGGAGATAAATATTTCGTTGGCTTCAGGTTTTTAAAGCCATTCCCGCGTGTTTTCCTAACATTAAGGGGAAAGGTAGTCCTTCCTGAACTCGCCTTGGCCGTCGGAAAGCTTTCTGATTGACAAAAAATCCAGGAATATGGTATAAATAATGCCTGTAATCGCCCTCATTCCAAAGATAAGCCTCTTCTCCTTAAAGCTGAGAGGTTTACAATACGCAACACATTATTCATATCTTCTTCCATCCGAAGAAAGAGACAAGGGCAGGTGGCGAAACTGGCATACGCGCTAGGCTTAGGACCTAGTTCCTGATGAAGGAGTGCGGGTTCGAATCCCGCTCTGCCCATTTGCATTCTTTTTGAGGAATAAAAGATAAGGTAGAAAATGACAACAAAGAGTAACGTGAAAGTTTTGAGCGGATGCAAAAGAGAGATTGAGCTGGATGTTGATCCCGGCGAAGTCATGAAGGAATTCAACGATATCGTTGCTCAATTCTCATCCAGATCAAAAATACCGGGTTTCAGGCCTGGAAAAGCACCCAAAAATATTATCAAACAAAAATTTTATCCGGAGCTGAAAGAATCGTTGATAAATTCCATCGTCCCCAAAGCATTGAACAGCGAGTTCAGGGCCAATAATATCAATCCGGTGGGAATGCCTGTAGTGACTGATTTCCGTTTCAAGGAAGGTGAACCTCTTCACATCAAAGCTCAATATGAGGTCTGGCCTGAATTTGAGCTCCCCGATTACAAAAAGATCAAGCTCAAACAGAAAAAGGTCGCGGTCACGCCTCAGGAGATAGATCGATCATTGGAGGATCTAAGGGAAAGGTCGGCTGAGTATGTTCCGGTCGAGGGAAGGGGAGTGGCGGAAGGAGACTATGTGGCCGTGGAGCTCAATAGCAGAGATGTGAACACAAAAAGGGCTCTCTCTCTGGAGAAGGGAATCATCTTGGCAGGACACGCGGAAAATGAAGAGGCGCTGAACAAAAACTTGGTGGGGTTGAAGCCCGGGGATGAGAGTACATTCGTTATCGAGCATGATAAGGGCCACCAGAACAAAAGAGTGGCCGGAAGGACGATTGAATACAAGATGAAAGTCGTATCCATAAAAGAGAGAAAACTTCCCAAGCTCGATGATGAATTTGCCAAAGATCTTGGAGAGTTCAAGAGCCTAAAAGAGTTAAGGGAGAAAATAGAGAAGGAAATCATCTCCACCAAGGAAAAAGCCATGCAGAATGAAATGGCAGAAGAGGTCATTCAGAAGATATCTGATAAGTTAAACATAGACCTTCCAGAATCGATCCTTGAACAGGAGCATATCGCTGTCATGAGACGCCTCCTTTCGGCTTATCCTCAACACAATCCGAACAAGGAGGAACTTGACCGACTAAAAACAGAGGGAAAACAAAAAGCGGAAAAGAACCTGAAAAGCCATCTGATCTTAATGAAGGTAGCCGAGAAGGAAAAAATTGAGATATCTGACCAGGACCTCCAGGAGGAATTCAAGAGAATCGCCAAAGCAAACAGCCTGCCTCTGGCCAAAGTTGTGGACAGCATCAACAAGGAGGGCAAGAGGGAGGAATTGAGGGACAGTCTGGTTCTGAAAAAGACGGTTGACTTTTTAATAGAGCACGCTATAATAGAAGGGTAAGTTATCTCATGGTCCTAATCCCCCAGCATCCAGTCAAGTAAGGCGAACTGAATTTTCAACAATAACTTAAACAGGCTATTGGAGTATAAAATATGCAAGATGCCCGCAGTCAATCTGAAGCCATAAAAAACATCTCTCTGATCCCATTAAGGGACATCGTTATCTTCCCCTCAACTTTGGTACCTTTTATCATTGGCCGCCCCTCTTCTATCCAGGCATTGGAGATGGCGACAGAAAAAGATAAGATGTTGTTTTTGACCGCTCAGATGGATCCCACCCTGGATAATCCCACCCCAAAGGACATCTACTCTGTTGGTGTGATAGCTAAAATCATCCGGGCGATAAAAATGGATGATAAGAACGTTAAAGTCATCGTTGAAGGAAGGAAAAGAGCGAGAGTTATTGAATACTTGAGCACCTATCCCTACTTTCAGGTACTTGTTAAAGAAGTCAGAGAAATCGAGGGAGATGCTTCAGAAACGAATGAAATCCTCAAGAGAGTGTTGACTCTCTTCGAGGATTATTTAAAGCTCAGCCAGAACGCCAACTTCGAATCCATCGTGCCTGCGCTAAAAGATAATAATCCTGAAAGAATTGCTGACATAATCTCCTCTCATCTCTATCTTCCTCTGGAGGAAAAGCAGAACCTCCTGGAGACGATTAGTGTCCAGGAGAGGATCCGGAGATTGAACTACATCCTGGAAAGCGAGATACTGAAAGTCCATTCGAGGCTGAAAAAAGATGGGAAGAAATCTGGCCGGAGGAAACTCCCCTTAGGCGAAGCGGGCCAGAAGGTCTTTCCAACGGGTTTGAGCTTTAGAAAGGAAGACCAACCGAACGAAATTGAGGAATTGAAACAAAAAGTCGCCAAGTGTAAAATGCCGAAGGATGCTGAAGAAAAATCCTACAAGGAAATAGAACGGTTGGAAGCCATGCCTCCCATGTCTGCGGAGGCCACTGTTTGCCGGAATTATCTCGACTGGCTGACATCCCTGCCCTGGAACAAAAAATCAAGAGAAAAAAGAGACCTGAAAGAGGCGGAAAAGATCCTGAATGAGGACCACTACGGGCTGGAGAAAGTCAAAGAAAGGATTCTCGAGTACCTTTCCATCCGCCGGCTGGTGAAGAATCCCAAGGGCATTATTCTGGGCTTCATCGGTCCTCCGGGAGTAGGGAAGAGCTCCCTGGGCCGTTCGATTGCCCGGGCCACAGGGAGGAAATTCGTCCGCCTTTCCCTGGGAGGAGTCAGGGATGAGGCGGAAGTCCGTGGTCATCGAAGAACCTACATCGGAGCCTACCCCGGAAGAATCATCCAGATGGTCAAAAGAGCCGGGACAAAGAATCCCGTTTTCTTGCTGGATGAGGTGGACAAAATGAGCATGGACTTCAGAGGGGACCCGGCTTCTGCCTTGATGGAGGTCCTGGACCCAGAGCAGAACAGCACCTTCCTCGACCATTATATAGATACCGATTTTGACCTCTCGCAAGTCATGTTTATCGTTACAGCCAATATGATTGAGCCTGTACCCCGTCCGTTGATTGACAGGATGGAGGTCATTCGTCTGCCCGGATATACCGAAGACGAGAAGTTGCAGATCGCCAAGCACTTTCTCCTGTCGAAGCAGTTGAAGATTCACGGCTTGAAAGAGAATAACCTCCAGATATCGGATAAGACTTTCATGCGGATCATTAGGGAATACACCAGGGAAGCTGGAGTCAGGAACATTGAACGTGAGATCACCTCCCTCTGCCGCAAAGTGGTCAAGCATGTCGTAGACAAAGGCAAGTCCCATTCTGAAAAAGTCAGCGTCAAAAACATAGAGAAATACCTGGGTATTCCGAGGTTCAGACGCTCTGAGATCGATAAAAAAGACGAGGTTGGGGTCGCCATCGGGATGGCCTGGACAGAATTCGGGGGAGAGCTGTTGACGTTCGAGGTAACCAAAGTTCACGGCAAAGGGAATTTCATGCTCACCGGGCATCTTGGTGAGATCATGCAGGAGTCCGCTCAGGCAGCATTCAGCTATGTCAAAGGAAAGATTTATGAATTTGGCATAGCCAAGGACCTTCACAAGAACTACGATATTCATATTCACGTGCCCGAAGTTGCCCAGCCCAAAGAGGGGCCGTCAGCAGGAATAACGATCGCGACATCGATCATCTCTCTGCTGACCGATATTCCTGTGAGTAAAAAGGTGGCTATGAGCGGCGAGATTACCCTGAAAGGAAAAGTCCTCCCAGTCGGAGGTGTAAAGGAAAAACTGCTGGCAGCTCACCGAGAATCCATAAAGGAAGCTATTCTTCCTCTGGATAACAAACCTGATTTGAAAGACCTTCCCAAGAATATCAAAGAAGATATGAAGATCCATCTCGTCGAGAATATGGATGAGGTTTTATCCATAGCCTTGACGAAAGAACTGCCCATAAAGGTAAAGAAGGATAAACCCCCTGTCTCTTCTGATCTCGAAGAGAGCGAAGAGGAGGGGGATGCCCTCAGAAGCCGTATGTAAATCACTATTAATAAATAAATTTTAGCAATTATTTCCTTTTGGTCAATTTAACCATCTATAACTAAACCAACAAAGAGGTAGGGAAATGAAAGAGTACAATTTAGCTGACCTGGAAGTCAAAGAAATTTCAGAACTCTCTGAAATTGCTGGCAAAGTCGGTGTCTCAGATGATGAGACAGAAGACTCAAACAGGCACAACCTGATCTTCAAGATTCTGGAAGCGCAGGCTAAGAAGAACGGCATGCTTTTCTCTGAAGGCGTGCTGGAGACTCTTGATGACGGTTTCGGGTTTCTCAGAGCGCCTGAATTCAGTTATCTTCCCAGTCACGACGACATCTACGTCTCTCCTTCTCAGATCCGGAAGTTCCAGCTCAGGACCGGAGACACAGTATCCGGAATCGTCCGTCCTCCTAAAGACGGCGAGAAATACTTCGCGTTGATCAAGATTGAAGCCATTAACTTTGCCCACCCCGACATCGTCCTTGATCAGAGAAGAAATATCCAGTTTGACAACCTCACCCCGCTTTATCCCTTTGAGAAGATCAACCTAGAGGATGGGAACAAGAAGAATCTCAATGCCAGGGTAATGGACCTTCTGACACCGATAGGAAAAGGGCAGAGAGGATTGATCGTCTCTCCTCCTCGAGCAGGGAAGACCACACTGTTGAAGACGATAGCCAAATCCATTGAGAGGAATCACCCCGAAATCTTCCTGATCGTCCTTCTTGTAGCGGAAAGGCCTGAAGAGGTGACAGATTTCCAGAGAAGCATCAACGGAGAAGTGGTGGCATCGACTTTTGACGAGCCTCCAGTCAGGAACGCTCAAGTGGCCAATATCGTGCTGGAGAAGGCCAAGAGACTCGTCGAGATAAAGAAAGATGTGACCATCCTTCTCGACAGCATCACTCGTCTTGCTCGAGCTCATAACGCGATTATCCCGCCTTCAGGGAAAGTTCTCTCCGGCGGAATTGATGCCAACGCCCTGAACAAACCCAAAAAGTTCTTCGGTTCGGCCAGGAAAATCGAAGAAGGAGGAAGCCTGACAATTGTCGCTACAGCTCTGATCGACACTGGAAGCCGGATGGATGAAGTCATTTTTGAGGAGTTCAAGGGAACAGGAAACCTGGAGATCAACCTGGATAGAAGACTCGTTGACAAGAGGTTGTTTCCGGCGATCGATATCACCCGTTCTGGCACGAGAAAAGAAGAGCTGCTTATCCCTGACAAGGAACTCAACAGGATATGGATCCTGAGGAAAGTCCTCACGCAGCTGGGCGAAGTTGAAGCGATGGAATTGCTGCAAGATAAGATGTCGAAGACAAAAACGAACACTGAGTTCCTGGATGCAATGAGCAAAGGGTAATGAGAACTCGAAAATCGAGATTTTAGACTCCCATCAAGCCAGCTTCAATCATTATTTTCCCTTTTTTATCGATCAGTTATGGGGATATCTCTATATATATTTCGGTATTTCTTGGCCTGAGTAGCCAGGACGAAAGTTATTCTAATTTATTCTTATCATCCGGATATCTTTTTTGATAAGATAATCGGGGATAACTCAATCAAGGAGGCGAAATGCCAGAAAAAGCGCCCAAACCCGTACCCGAAGCGATGCATACTGTCACCGTCAACCTGTGGTTTAATGGAAACTGCCAGGAGGCCATAGATTTCTACCAGAAAGCTTTCAGCGCCGAGCTTGCCGCGCCTGTTGTCCTGATGCCCGACGGCAAAGGGATCATGCATGCCATGCTCAAGCTGGGGGATTCGAACATCATGATGGCAGATACCTGGCCAGGAAGATGGGAACAGGGTCCTAAGGAAAGCGCCACCGCCAGTATGTGGTGCTATGTGGAAGACTGTGATGCTCTCTATAATCAGGCTGTGGAAGCGGGTTGCGAAGTCATGGAGCCGATGATGGATGCATTCTGGGGCGATCGGAACGGCAAATTGAAGGATCCGTTTGGCCATTGCTGGGGAATTGCCAGCCATAAGTGGGTTTTGACAGAAGAGGAGATGCAGGAACGGATGCAGGAGTGGCTGAAGAGTTTAAAGCAGTAAAACCGCTCTAACCAATAAGTGCTGAAGATTTTGACTGAACCGCCACCCATAGATTATGTCAATCAAGACTTAATCAAAGACACTACCAGAAAAAGCGTCTGATACTCATATTAAATCCATTTGGAAAATCTTTAATTTCATTTCCCTGTGAACATCTCATTATTACTGATAAAATTTTTTTTGTTGAAATCGATGCTCGATTTAATATAGTAATGAGGTATCAAGGAATGACAAAGACTTCTGTCCTTATGTTTAATCAGATTTTCAGAATCGAATTCTCACACCTTAATCAAGGAGGATATCTATGAGACAAAACGCCAAATTAAGGCGCAATTTTCATTTGATTGCGCTAATGCTTCTTGTTTTGGGATTTTGCACCCAGGCTGCCGAGGCCCAGAAAAAAGTCACCTCCCCCGAAGAGTTCTTTGGTTTTCAACTCGGCAGCGATAGAAAGATCGCCCGTTGGGATAAGATCGTTGACTACTACAAACTGCTGGAGAAGGAAAGCGGCAAGCTCAAGGTCATCAACATGGGACCGTCCACCATGGGCAATCCCTTTATTGTGGTCATCATCTCCTCTCCGGAGAACCTGGCCAACCTGGACCGGCTTCAGGAAGTAAATGCCAGGCTCAGCGACCCGCGGGGAATCCCGGAGTCAGAGATCAAGAAGCTGGTCAAGGAGGGTAAGGCGGTCATGTGCCAGTCCATGAGCCTTCATGCCACCGAGATCGGTGGCGCCCAGATGGCGCCTGAACTGACCTATGACCTCTTGACCAGGAATGATGAGGAGACGCATCAGATCCTGGATAGCGTGGTCTTCTTCCTGATACCGAGCTTCAACCCAGATGGCCAGATCATGGTCACTGACTGGTACAATAAAACCCTGGGGACAGAATACGAAGGTGCAGGCCTTCCCTGGCTGTACCATTTGTATGCCGGACACGACAACAATAGAGACAGCGATTTTATCAACTTGACTGAGTCGGTGTATGCGGCCAAGATCATGTTCAGGGACTGGATTCCCCAGGCCTACATCGATCATCACCATATGGGAAGCTCTGGTGCCCGATTATACATCCCTCCCTACTGTGACCCCATTCGTCCCTACGCCGATCCTCTCATCTGGCGCGAACACAGCTGGTACGGCGCCCACATCGCCTATAAACTGGAAGAAGCCGGTAAATCAGGCATACTCAACGCCGCTCAATACCCCGGCTGGGGCCATTTCGGATGGCACTGGATCACTCCCTTCCACAACATCGCCGGAATGCTCACCGAGTCAGCCAGCGCCAGGTTGGCCTCGCCCTTGTATATCCATCCCGAGCAACTCCGCGGCGGTGCCAGGCAGTTTCCAGCCTACGAAGCCCAGACTAACTTTCCCAATCCCTGGCCAGGGGGTTGGTGGAGGCTCCGGGACATCGTGGAGCAGCAGAAGATCTCAGCCTGGGCGCTGCTGGACCTGGCAGCCCGGAACAAGGAAACAGTGCTCTGGAATGCTTACCTCAAAGCCAAGCGGCAGACAGAACGCGGTGATCAGGGCAATCCCAAGGCATACGTTGTCCCCATAAACCAGCATGATTCGCTGACAGCCGTTAAAATGATTAACACGCTGCTTCTGTCCGGTATCGAGATAAAACAGGCTATGAAAACGTTCACCGTCAATAATGCGATCTATCCGCAAGGCTCTTTTCTTATCTCTCTGGCGCAGCCCAAGATGGGGTTGATCCGCAATCTGATCGGACAAACATTTTACCCTGATAACGAGTGGACCAGGGACGACGATGGTTCGCCGAGCCGTCCCTACGACCTGGCGACGCACACCATGAACGAGTTCATGGGTGTCCGGGTCGACCCGATTAACGAGGCAATCGAAGGCGACTTTCAGATACTCGCCGGACAAGTGCCGGTTGCAGGGAAGGTTGAAAGCGGCGGCGACGGATATGTCCTTGACGGAAGGCTGAATGACAGCTTCAGAGCTGTAAACCTGTTGCTGGATAAAGGGATTTCGGTGCGGAGAATGGATAAGGCGGTCTCAGGGCTGCGTCCCGGAGACTTCATCGTCTCCGGCGGAAAAGAAGCGATTCTTAAAGATGTTGCCGGGGAAACAGGTGTTGATTTTAAGGCACTAAAAAACAGAATTAAGGAAGGAACTCATCAGGTCCAAAAACCTCGAATCGGCATGTATCAACGCTACTATGGCGGAAACATGGATGAGGGCTGGACCCGGCTGCTTCTTGAAAAATTCTCGTTTCCTTATACATCACTCCTGAGCGAAGAGATAAAAAAAGGAGACCTTATAAAAAAGTATAACGTCATCATCCTGCCGGACGATTCGGCGGGAATGATCATGGGCGAAATTCCCGCGAGATTCCGCCGTTTCATATCAGCCGTTCCTCCCGAATACCGGAGCGGTATCGGCAAAGAGGGTGTTGAGGCCTTGAAGACGTTCGTGGATCAAGGAGGAACCCTGGTCACTCTCGGTGAAGCCAGCGAATTTGCCATCGAAAAGTTCGAGTTGGGAGTCCGCAACATCATTGAAAACCTCGACTCCAAGGAGTTCTTCTGTCCAGGTTCGACTGTGAGAGTGAATATCGACAACACTCATCCACTGGCCTACGGAATGCCTTCGGAAGGTCTGGTTCTTTATCGCTCCAGCCCGGCCTTCGCGATAACCTCAAGCCAGGACAGTGAGAAGTATGAAACTATTGTCCGCTACCAGAAGAGGGATCTCCTGCAGAGTGGCTGGCTGATAGGGGAGGAGCACCTTTCCGACATGCCGGCGATGGTCAATGTCAGACACGATAATGGCCAGGTAGTCCTGATCGGGTTCCGGACCCAGCACCGGTGTCAGACTCACGGCACGTTCAAGCTGCTCTTCAACGCTTTGATACGCTGAGGATAAGAAACAAAAAGATAAAAAGAAGAGAATCCCTGATTAGAGCTGGAATAGCGGCCGGAGGATCAGTCTCCCTGGCTGAATATGCTTAAGATTCTGGGCGGGAACTGCATACGGGTGTTCAGCCAGGTTTGGAAATAGCAGAATAGAAGATCATCAGCGATTATCATCGATCCGGAAAATATAAATATTCATTCGGTTCGCCTTAAGAAAAGTTTCGATACGTTCGAGTTTGTAGCCGGCTGCGTTCATTTGAACTTCCATTTTCTCAGGCGTTGTTCCTGATTGGGGTCTCTCATCCGTCGGGAACCACTCTCCGATGGCCAACACTCCGTCGGGTTTGAGCGCAGATCTGGCATTCCGCAGTAGCGCTATAGGGTCTTCGAAATGATGGTAAGAGGAGATGACGAAAATCAGGTCCAGCTCTCCCTCGGGGAGTTTTGGATCCATTACATCGCCGATTATAGTCTCCACGTTTTCCAGGCCCCATCGTGCACAGCGCTTCTCCAGATATTTCAGGGCAGCGGAGTCTATGTCTTCCGCATAGACTTTTCCATTCTCCCCTACTCTTACCGCCAGCTGTACCACATAGCGCTCGCGTCCGGCACCGATCTCGGCCACA
>JAOUKO010000041.1 GCA_029882525.1 Candidatus Aminicenantota bacterium
AAGGATAGCCGACTTGTCAGTGAATATTGCCGAGCGGGTTCTTGACCTGCTCAAGGTACCGCTTTTAAAGCCCTTGATCGATATTCCCCGAATGGCGGAGATGGCTCAGAACATGGTCAAGGACTCGATCGATGCCTTCATCAACCGGGATGACCAGCTGGCCAGAAATGTCTGCGAGAGGGATGACGAAGTGGATGACCTGAATAATCAGATCTTCCGCGAGCTTCTCACCTACATGATGCAGGACCCCACTACCATAAAGAGGGCCGTGGACCTGATCCTGGTTGCCCGGCATCTGGAGCGGATGGCTGACCACGCGACCAACATCAGCGAAGATGTGATATATTTTGTCAAGGGAAAGACCATAAAGCATCATTTCGAGACAAAGTAAAGAGGGGAAAAAAAGGGAGAGGCCTCTAAGATGAGGACCTCCCCCTACTTATTGCTTAATCTCTCTTGAGCTGTTTGACGAGCTCTTTATCCTTGTCGTAGATGTTGATGATGAGGGGCATATCTCCGGGAAGGGCGTGCGTTCCGCAGGCATGGCAGGGATCGTAAGGCCGGAAGGCCATCTCCGCCATGTTCAGCAGTCCTTCCGAGACTTTTCCACCCTTGATAAAAGCTTTGGCCGCTTTTTCGACGGACATGGTGATGGCAGCGGCGTTATGGATTGTTGCGACTATGAGGTTGGCTTCCTTGACGATTCCCCTCGCGTCCGTCTTGTAGTGATGGATGAGGACTCCACGAGGAGCTTCGACAACCCCGACTCCCTCATCAGGCGTTTCGGTAGGGATGTTGCGGATGTTGGGGTCTGTGATGTCTTTGTCCTCCAGAAGCTTGACCATCGCTTCGGCTGCCTGAAGCGCTTCGATCAATCGGGCCCAGTGGAAGGCCAGGGTGTTGTGGACGGGTTTCCCGCCGAGTGTATTGTACATCCTCTCATAGTGTTCCTGGGCCAAAGGGGTCGCCATCCCGTCGGATGCGTTGAGCCTGGCCAACGGGGCAACTCGATAAATGCTGGTATCCTTTCCTTCGATAAAGCCTTTCCAGCCGATCTTCTTCAGGAAAGGAAACTTGATGTAGCTCCAGGGCTCCACGTGCTCTGCTATATGATCAAGATAGTCCTTGGGTTTGAATTTGACGAATTCTTTTCCTTCGGTGTTGACCACGCGAACATCTCCGTCATAGAAGCTGACCTTGTTATCTTTATCCACGAGGCCCATGTAGTAGGTCTCCATTTTATAGGCGTCTCCGACAACAACATCGACGTATTCTTTGTTCTTGAGGACGATGTCATCGAATGCCTGGAGAGCGAATTGGGCGAATTCGACGGCAAATTTTGCGGTTTCCAGGAACTGGACCCTGTGCTCTTCATCCAGACCTTTGGACACTCCTCCAGGAAGCCCGCAGATAGGATGGATGACTTTTCCGCAGATGTAATTCAGGATATCACGACATTCCCGTCTGACGCGGATGACCTTACCCCCGATTTCCAGCCCGACTTTGCCAATCACTCCCAATATGTTTCTTTCTGCAGCAGGCGCTTGAGGCCCGACAACAAAATCTGGTCCGCCGAGGAAGAAGAAATGCAGCGTATGATCTTCCATCATAAACGTATTATAAATCAGCTCTCTTAGCTTTCTAGCTGTTGGGGTAGGTTCGACATGGAATACAGCATCGACAGTTTTCGTTGAAGCCATATGGTGGGCAGTCGGACAGACTCCGCAGATCCGGGGGGTGATTCGCGGCATCTCCTCAACAGGCCTTCCCACGGCAAACTGTTCAAACCCGCGGAGTTCTGGGACCTGAAGAAAGGCTCTTTCCACATCACCTTTATCATCCAGGAAGATCTCGATCTTACCGTGGCCTTCTAAGCGGGTTATCGGGTCGATGGTTATTCTTTTGTTATTCTCAGTCATTTTATGGCCTCCATTCGTCTTCGTCTGAGTATAGAATGCGGTAGACTGAAACGATAGAATGTTCCAGCGGGGTCGATGATGGTATTCACGATTTTTTCTATCTCTTTTTCATCATTCGTGTCCAGGATAGAAGCCAGGGCAGAAAGGAATTTCGCTCCCTGGTCAAAGACCTGGTCGGTCGGACCGAAGCAGCCGCGGCAGGGCATATTGCCTTCGATGCATCTCTCGCCGCAGCCCGTCCGGGTTGCAGGCCCCATACAGATGATCCCCTGAGCGAGGAAACATTTTTCAGGATCGATCTCCACTTCCCAGGGTCTTTTGATTTCGGTTATCACCAGCTTCTCTGGCTTGGACTCGTTCCTGTCGCAGTCGTCACAGAGGGACTTGTTCGGAGAAAGCACAGCTCCTTTGGGCGGAAGCTTTCCTTCCAGGATCGCCTGGACTGCGTTCAGGATCAGGTCTCGAGGAGGAGCGCAGCCAGGGAGGTAATAATCGACATCGATCACCTGGTCCAGAGTGTAGACCGTATCGTAGAAACTGGGGAGTGTGAGTTCCTTGCCTTCGACTACTACTTTTTCTAAAGGAACTGTCCTGTCAGGATTATCCGTAGAAGGCGTCGTGTGGTAAGACCGGTTGAAAATGGTCTCTTTGTTCCAGAAGTTGCCCAGGCCAGGAATCCCTCCCAGGTGAGAGCAGGTTCCGTGGGCAACGATGAGCCCTGATTTTTTCCGCAGCATCTTGACCATCTCCTCCTGCTCGGAGAGCCTCACAGCGCCGTTGATGAAGCTGACCGCTATCGAGCCGTCCTCCATGGCTTCCACATCCTTCTTCTTGAAGTCCAGAGCAACCGGCCAGAAGACGATGTCCACAGCCTCCACAACCTTTAAAATGTCTTCAGCCAGGTCAACGATGGACTCCTCGCAGCCTCCGCAGGACGAACACCAGTAAAAAGCAACTTTAGGCTTCGCTTTGCTCATGTTTTCCTCCATTCCAGTTCAAAGGTCCCAGCTTTCTGATTTGTTCGGTGAATTCATTACAGATGTGCTGAAATTTGACTCCTTCAGCAGCAGAAACCCATTCCAGTCTGAATCTTTCTTTTTCGATGCCGAACTGCTCCAGCATCTTGGTCAGAAGCCTATGCCTTCGTAGAGCTTTGTAATTGCCTTCTTGATAATGGCAGTCTCCAGGGTGGCAGCCTGAGATGAGGACACCGTCGGCCCCTTCTGAGAATGCTTTGAGGACAAATTGGGGGTCGACTCTGCCACTGCACATGACCCGGATGATACGCATGCTGGGAGCGTAGACCATTCGAGCCGTGCCGGCTAGATCAGCGCCGGTGTAGGAGCACCAGTTACACAAGAAACCGATAAGTCTGGGTTCAAAAGCTCCATTACTCATATTAGGCCTCCTCGTTCTATGCTCGGATATGAATGAGCGTATGAAAACGAAACATTATATCCGAATTGAAAATTATATTCACTAATTTTTTATTTATTCGACCAGTATCCCTTCGATTTCAGCGAAGATCTGGGCGTCGCGGAAGTGTTTCTGCTGGGACGCTCCGCAGGGACAGGCCGAGACGCAGGTTCCGCAGCCTTTACAGAGAGCATCGTTGATCTCGGAAACTCCCTTTTCCTTGTTGTAGGTTATGGCCGTGAAGGGACAGAGACTCACGCAGATCTGGCAGCCGGCGCAGAGTTCTTCATCGATTTCTGCTGTGATGGGCTCGAGCTCAAACGTTCCCTTATCCGCCAGGGCCAGGGCTTCCGAAGCCGCCGCTCCGGCCTGGGCGACCGTGTCGGGGATATCCTTCGGGGACTGGCATGTTCCAGCCAGAAATATTCCGTCCGAGAAGGTAGAGACAGGTGCGAGTTTGGGATGCCTTTCCAGGAAGAACGTGTCCTGACCGCAGGAGATGTTGAAGATCTTGGCGATCTCATTCTGGTCCAGCCCGGGTTCCAGACCGACGGCCAGGATGACCATATCGACCGGGATTCTCCGGATTGCGCCGATCAGAGTATCCTCCACGCGGATGATAAGTTTCCCTTCTTCCTTCTCGGTCAGCGCCATATCTGTGACTTCCGAGACTCGTCCCCTGATGAATCTTGTTCCTTCCTCAAGGAGACGGTGGTAGAATTCCTCGTATCCCTTTCCAAAACACCTCATGTCAATGTAGAAATCATAGATATCGGCTTCCGTTTTCTCCTTGAGCAGATGGGCGAATTTCAGGGAGTACATGCAGCAGACTCTGGAGCAGTATTCGTTGTATTTCTTATCCCGGGAACCCACGCAGTGGACGATTCCCACGGCTTTGGGCTCTTCGCCGTTGGCAAGCAGGATTTTCCCGTCAGTCGGGCTCGAGGCATTCACCAGTTTCTCGAATTCCAAAGCAGTGATGACATTATCGAACCTTCCGTAGCCATAAGCAGGGATTCTTTTCGGATCAAATGGCTTGAAGCCAGAAGCCAGGATGACCGAGCCGACTTCGATCTCAACCTCTTGGTCCTCCATCTCGTGGTTGACAGCCTCTTTCTCGCAGACCCTTTCACAGATCTTGCATTCTCCAGTTTTGAAGTGGATGCAGGCTTCTTCATCGATAAAGGGAACCATCGGAACAGCCTGACGAATGGGAACTCGGATGGCAGTTGAAGGTCCGAGCATGAGTTCGCTGTGGATGACCTTTCTCCCGTGCAGGTCCTCGCAGGTGATGGCTTCGGTCGGGCAGAAAAAGGCGCAGGCCGCACAGCCGATGCAGGCCTCGGAAGGTTCGCCAAAGGGGGTGTAGACTTTCCGTTCTTTTCCTCTTTCTGAGAAGCTGATAGCGTTTGCACCCACGATCTCTTCACAGGTTCTTACACAGATACCGCAGAGGATACACTTCTCTTCGGGGTCGGTGATCTCGAACCTCGTCTTTTTCACGCCAAGCTCTTTGGCAATTTCTTGGACTTTCTCTGCCGCAGGGGCCCTGGCCATTATCATCTCGATGTTCAGCTTTCTTGCCTTCAAGGCCCGTTCCGAATCCGTCTCCACCACCATTCCTTCCCGGACTTTCGTGTTGCAGGCAGGGAAGAGGTCGCAGGTATCTCCTTTAACCTCCACCATACAGATGCGGCAGGATGCATAGGGTTCAAGAAGGGGATGATAGCATAGGGTAGGGATTTTGATGTCGAGTTGTTCTGCAGCCTGGAGTATGGTCGTGCCTTCGTCAACCTTAATTTTTTTGTTGTTGATGGTTAGGTTTATTTTTTTCCCGTTGCTCATTGTTTTACTCCTTTACTTTCTAAGTCACATCTCAAACACCGCCTCGCCTCCTTCATGGCCTGTTCCTTCGTTATCCCAAGTTCGACTTCCTTGAAGTTGCCATTTCTTTCTTTTATTGAGAGGCTGGGCATTTCTGACCTGTCCATCTCTTTTGTGATTTCCTCTTCTGTCAATTCAACTGGAGGAACTTTCATCACGGATTCAAGAGGCTTGTATTCTTTTTCAAAAGGCTCTCCTCTTATGTACCTGTTGATAGAATCAGCTGCGATATTGCCGGCCTCCATCGCCTGAAGGACAGTGGCCGGGCCGTGCACGACATCTCCTCCAGCAAAGATTCCAGGAACATTGGTGGCCATGGTTTCAGGATCGACTTCAAGGGTGTTCCAGCTGGTTGTTTTGAGCTTTGAGTTCCCTTTCATGAAGGACAGGTTAGGCTGCTGACCGATGGCTGGTATGAGAGTATCAATTTCGACTTCGTATTCTGTACCTTCCACGGGAATCGGTCTTCTTCGTCCTGATGAGTCGAAACCGCTGAGGGCCATCCGTGTGCATTTGACTCCTTTTATTTTGCCGTTTTCAGACAGCACTTCTACAGGCAAAGTCAAGAATTCTATCTTGATTCCTTCTTCAAATGCCGCTTCAATATCTTCGACATTGGCTGGCATTTCTGGTCTTGTTCTTCTGTAAAAAATGGTGACATCTGAACCCAGACGCCAGGCCGTCCGGGCTGCATCGATGGCTGTGTTTCCGCCTCCGACGACAGCAACCTTTTTGCCGATCTTGGCTTCTTTATTCAGGTTGTAGTTTTTCAGGAATTCAATCGGGTCGATCACGCCTTCCACGTCTTCACCAGGAATCCTGAGCTTCAGGTTATGAGGGGCACCAGTGGCGACGAAAATGGCTTTGTATCCTTGGTTGAAAATCTCATCAAGGGTTATGTCTTTCCCGACGGAAGTGTTGATTTTGATCTCTACACCGGCAGCTCTTATGTCGTCGATTTCAGACTTCAGGATGTCTTTTGGTAACCTGTAATCTGGAATGCCCCAGCTCAGCATGCCGCCAACCACTGATTCAGCTTCAAATATAGTCACTCCGTATCCCATTTGAGCCAGCTTCCAGCCAGCCATAAGGCCGGCGGGACCGGAGCCGACTATAGCGACCTTTCCGTCTTTTTTTGGTCCAGATGGTAAAGACGGCGTGTATCCTTTTTCCCGACCCCAATCAGCCACAAAGCGCTTTAAATCTCTTATCGCGATCGGCTCTCCGATTTCTCCGGCTCGGCACTTCACTTCGCAGGGGTGATGACAGACCCGGCCGCAAACGCTTGGGATGGGGTTGGCGAGCCTGTTCACATCCAGAGCATCTTTGAATTTTCCATGGGCGATGAGAGCTACATAAGAGGCGGCATCCGTATCTATCGGACAGGCATAATGACAGGGAGAGGATACCAATTCTCTGCACTCGGCTGATGGGCATCTTTTGTACTTGATATGAGCTTCATACTCATCCCTGAAGTACCGTAAAGTGGTCAGAACAGGATTCGGGGCTGTGTTGCCCAAGCCGCAGAGGGCTGTATCCTTAGTACTATTAGCCAGGTCTTCAAGGAGGGTCAGGTCTTCCATGTTGGCATTGCCTTGCTTGATCCGCGTCAGGATCTCCAGCATCCTGGGGATTCCTTCTCGACAGGGCGTGCACTTGCCGCAGGATTCGTCTCTGGTGAAGTTGAGAAAAAACCTTGCCATTTCCACCATGCAGTTGTTCTCATCAGTCACGACCATACCGCCTGAACCCATCATCGCTCCGGCTCCGGTCAGGCTCTCGTAATCCACCGGCAGGTTCAAACAATCAACAGGTAATGCTCCGCCAGAAGGCCCCCCGATCAGAACAGCCTTAAATTTTCGGTCGCTGTGGATACCTCCGGCGATATCAAAGATTATCTCGCCCAGTGTTGTTCCCATCGGGACTTCGATAAGACCAGCATCCTTTATTTTTCCGGCGACTGAAAAGACTTTTGTCCCTTTGCTCGTTTTTGTCCCGATTTTTGAGAACCAGTCAGCTCCCCAGTTGATTATGGCTGGGACATTGGCCCAGGTTTCGACGTTGTTGATGTTCGTCGGTTTCCCCCACAATCCTTTCTCCACAGGGTAAGGGGGCCTTGGTTTTGGTTCTCCGATTTTTCCTTCAATTGAGGCGATCAGGGCTGTCTCCTCACCGCAGACGAAAAGTCCGGCGCCCTGAATGACTTCTATGTCAAAATCAAAGCCTGAGCCTAATATATCCTTTCCCAGGAGCCCGTACTCTCTGGACTGTTGAATGGCCTTCTTCATTCTTTCCACAGCCAGAGGATACTCGCTTCTGACGTAAACGTAGCCCTTATCAGCTCCCATGGCATAGGCGCCGATGGTCATCCCTTCCAGGATAGAATTGGGGTCAGCCTCGACGATACTCCGGTCCATAAAGGCTCCGGGGTCTCCTTCATCTGCGTTGCAGATTACGAATTTTTTATCCCCCTCTGAGCGTCTGGCAAATTCCCATTTCAATCCTGTCGGGAATCCACCTCCGCCCCGCCCTCTAAGCCCTGATTTTTTTATCTCGCTTATGACATCTTCCGGTTTCATCTCCGTCAAGACTTTGGATAGAGGCACATAGCCTTCCCGGGCGATGTAATCATCTATTTTTTCAGGGTCAATAATTCCTTTATTCCGAAGCGCGATCAGAATCTGCTTCTTGAAAAAGGAGATATCTGCCATCTTGGGAATGGGTTCCGGTTCTGCGGGGGGAGTGTACATGAGTTTTTTTACCGGCCTTCCTTTTAAAAGATGTTCTTCAACCAGGTGAGGGATGTCTTCTTCTTTTAAAAGCTGGTAAAAGATACCATCGGGCTGGACGATCATTATAGGCCCTGCCGCACAGAATCCGTTACAGCCTGTCATGACTGTCAGGACTTCTTTCTCAAGGTTGTGTTTCTTTATTTCTTTATCCAGGGCTTCCTTGACTTGAAAGGACTTGTTAGATACACAGCCCGTTCCAGCACATATCATTAAATTTAAACGATAAGGACTCATTCTATCCTCTCCTTATTAAGAAGTTTTTTCGCTTCCGTAAGCGAGGGCATAATCTGTGACAGTCTTTCCTCCGAGAACATGGTCTTTGAATATCTTTGCCATTTTTTCAGCAGTCAAGTCTATATATTTCACAGGGGGTTTCCCGACAAGCTCGACAGTGGCCATGGGTTCTCTGCTGCACAATCCCGCACATCCAGTGGTGGTGACAAGAATATCCTGGCGATCACTTTTCTCGACTTCTTTGAGGACAGCATCTATCACTTTTCGAGCTCCCGCAGCAATGCCACAGGTGCCCATGTGGACAGTGACCTTGGCTTTATAAGGACCGCCCTCTCTCAAAGTGATTGCTTTTTTGACTTCTTCCCTTTTTTTCTGTAAATCCTTTAGAGTTAACTTAGCCATTTTTCCCTCCTTGGATTACTTTTCGGTCTCTTTGATCAATTTCATGAGCTTTTTCTGGCTGACTTTTCCGTGTACCTCTTTATCCAGAACGACCACGGGTGCAAGGCCACATGTGCCTGGACAATTGATCGTTTCTAGGGTGAAATTGAGGTCTTCTGTCGTTTCTCCTGGTTTTATTTTCAATTCTTCTCCGACTTTGTCGACCAGTCTTTGTCCTCCCCATACCTGGCAGGCCGTTCCCATACAGACATGTACCGAGTGTTTTCCTCTTGGAGTTAAACTGAAGCTTTTAAAGAATGTCGCTATGCTGAAGAGGCGGGAAAAGGGAATATCCATCTCTTCAGAAATCTGTTTTAAGACTTCTTTGGGCAGGTAGTTATACTTGTCTTGAACTTCGAGGAGAAGATTCAAGAGCGCTCCTTGTTCGCCCCTGTGTGCTTGGATGATTTCAACGAGTTTTTCATCCTTCATGCTTACCTCCTGTTAATTTCATTTTTATATTTTTCAAATCCTCCCTTAATATTCTTATCCCTTCAGGAGAACTTAGGGGTCGACCGTTGAGTTGAGATTTTATTTTTCTGGTATCCAGGCAATAGGTTTGGCTGTTCTTATTATGAGTGTAAACAAAGTCTATCTCTGGATTTCCCATGACAAGGGTCAGGATTGTTTGGCTCATATCACCTAAAGGTTTCCGGTCAATATGGCTGTACTGAAAGTCGGCTTTGATCTGAGTCCCCTCTCCTGGTCTTGATTTTATGGTTAGGTTGCCGCTGGCCGCTTTAGCAGATTCTGATAAGAGAGGCAGGCCCAACCCGAACCGGCGGGTCGTTTTCGTGGTGTAGAAGGGGTCTAGCGCTTTTTTGACTTTTTTCTCGTCCATTCCCATCCCGTTGTCTTTGATTTCGATAGAAAGCGAATCTTTCCTTTCGTCTTCCGAAATAGTTATTTCTATCGTATCCGCATTCGCCGCGATGGAATTTTCGGCGATGTCAAGAATGTGCAGGGAAAGGTCTTCCATATTCACCTCAGTGGATCAGTTTTCTTCCGTCTTCATTCTTCAGAGCTTTTTTAATTTCTTCGATCGTGCTGTCTTCGAGAAGAAAAGATGTGAAGCCTTTTCCTATATCATGGGGATAATGCGCATCCGAAGAGCATGTTATTGGATAACTATTTTTATAATTTTTGTTTACCTCCTCGTAGGTCATTCTGGGAGAGATTTCTAGAGCATCAAGCTCCAGGTTTTCAGGGATAAACCCGAGCTGGCTGATAAGACTGAAAGCCTCTCGGTCTATATGAGAAGCGATCGCTATCCCGTTAAAGGAATGTATGATTTGAATGACTTCGGCTAGCGGAATCGTGGTGGCACCGATCAGAAGCTTGTTATTAAAGCCCAGAACCTCATCTTTTTCGTTGACTATGACCTGCATACCGAACGCACCTTCATCGTTTTCGCCGGGGAGGTTCTGGTAAACATATTCCTGGAGGTTTAAGGCGTCTTTTATCTCATCAAAAAGGGCCAAGATGTGGACTTCCTCTTGTGAAGTGACTTCCATCCCAGGAAAGACGTTGATGTCCGTATTCTCAGCTGCTTTCATGACAGCTATTGAATTCTCCGAAGAATTGTGATCACAGACGCCGATGACATTGATGTCTTTCTCCTTTGCCTTGGCAATTATTCTGCTGGGAGACATATCCAGCTCAGTGCAGGGAGAGAGGCAAGTATGAATGTGAAGATCTGCCTTATAAACTCTAAGCATGAATCATCCCTACGAGCCAATCAGCCCGTACAATTTTCCTGAGATTTCGAAAGCCCTCTCTCCGCTGATCATAAGAGGGACGCTTTCCTCTTGAGCTTTTTTTTGGGTGTCTTCATCAGGTTCGCGGTTGCTGACGATGACTATACCGGCCAGGTCTTTCAATTTGGCCACAGCGATTATATTCTGATGAGTCTGCAGGGTGATCCACAGATCACCTTCTTTACTGTTGGCAATCACGTCGCTGAGAAGGTCGCTGGTGTACCCGCCGGTGACTTCTTTATCCAATTTTTCTTGAGCCGTTAGGACTTTCAGGTTTAATTTTTCTATGATTGCTTTTAATTTCATTTTTTTACCTTTCCTTTTTTTCTTTTTTTGGATGGGTTTGAACCGGCAGGATTCAGAGGAGCTGATTTATCGACCGCTGGACATGATTCCTCTCTGAGTCCTCTGAATTTTTGGGCCAGGTTAAAGATACAATCAGTGAGTTTTGCTTCGCCCAGCACAACATCCTCAGCGAATGTTAAACACGTGGGCGAACCGCAGGCGCCGCAGTCGATTTTAGGCAGGGTTTCGTAGATTTTTTCTTTTTCTTTCCTTTTCTGGATGGCTGTAGCCAAATCTGGTGCAAGGGGTTTTAGGGGGCGAGGTTCAACTTTTCCTTTAATGAAGAAATAATTCTGGGCATAGAGCTTCCTCACTTCTCTGATATCCGGGCAAGCCTTGATCTTTTCAAACTCTAGAGTCTCTATCAATTTAAGGATTTTATTGTAAGAGATATATAGATTTTCTATGGTCAACGAGCCACCAACACAGCCTTGAGCACAGGAATAGGCTTCGACGAAATCGATGTTTCTCAGTCTCCCCCGTTCAATATCGTTGAAAACCTTTAGGACTTCAGGTAATCCCGAAACCGCCAGCGAGTTCTTTAGCCTGAGAGTCCGGCAGACTCCGCCAACCATGGCCCAGCCTATCCCCAGGATACAGATGCTTTCCAGAGCTTTCCTGTAACTGACCTTTTTAATATCCTCCATGGCGGAAAGGAGCAGGCCATAAATATCCGATATGGAAATCGCTCCATCAAGGTGAGACTTGCCTTTTTCAGCGGGCTGTTTGATAGAGATCATCTTCACCGGGCAGGGGGTGAGATAAAAAGTGCCGATCTTATGCTCCTTAAGCCCGAAAAGGTTTGATTTCTTCCTCTTGATATCCCTCGCGGCAATTTCTCGCGGAGTATCTATGGGGATGATCAGATCGATAAGGTCAGGATATTTGACCTGGACCAACCGTACGATGGTGGGACACATGTTAGAGATCAGGGGCTTTGGGCCTTTGTACTCTCGGAGATATTCCTGGATGGCAAAGCTGACTTCTCCACAGGTTTGGGCTAGGTCAAAGGCGTCATCAAAGCCCAATTGCTTCAGGCCGGCGAGGATCTTATCAGGCAGGATTTCTCTTCCGAACTGAGCATAAAGAGCTGGAGAGGGGATGGCCACAGTGTGCCTGAATTTTGCTAGTTCTCCAAAGGGGTCTGTCAGAGGGATGATAGCGCTATTGGGACAGACCGTTATACATTCTCCGCAATCGATGCATCTGTCTTCGAGAATCAGGGCCTTTCCCTTCCTAACCCTGATGGCCTGAGTGGGACAAGCCTTCATGCACTTCATCCGCCCATCGCATTTCCCTTCGTCGATCCGTAATGAATGAAAGTAATGGTTCATTTTTCTTTTTTTGTGTCCAGGTTAAAGGTCATTTTTAAAGATGTCCCCTTTCCTGGGATGGAAGCGATTTCGAATTCGTCGGAATTCTTCTTGATGTTCGGCAGTCCCATACCTGCTCCGAAACCCATCTCCCTCATTTCCTCTGTCGCTGTCGAGTAGCCTTCCTGCATTGCCAGCTCGATGTTTTCGATGCCCTGCCCTTCATCTTCGACCGATATCGTGAATTTTTCAGGCGTAACGGTAAGAATCAACTGCCCTTTATCTGCATACATGACAACATTCATCTCTGCCTCATATGAAGCGATCGCGGCCCGTCTGATGACCGAAGAATCGATGCCGATTTCCTGAAGGATTTCCTTGACTGTGGTGGATATGCTTCCCGCCTTGCTGAAATCATTTCCTGTGATCTCAAAGGTTTGTGAGAGCCCATTCTCAATTCCCATTTCGTGTTAATCTTAATCCTAGCTCACTCCGGGGAGGCCTTGGCTGTAGAGAAGACCGCACGTTTTATACATCATGTATTGGGTTGAGAGAATCGGGATTCCTTTCTCCATGGCAAGCTTTATTCCTTCCTTATCAGGCCTCTTTCCCCTTACATAGACAATAGCCTTGGCTTCGATGATGATTGCTGTTCGAACGGATTGGGCGTTGGATAAACCTGTCAGAAGAAGAATCCCAGGCTTGCCAAAAGCCAGGACATCACTCATCAAATCAGATCCTCCGGCGAATTTGATTTCTTCATCTAAATGTTCCTCTCCGCAGATCACCTCCGCCTTGAGGATCTCTTTGATTTCTTTAAGAGTCATTTTAGTGTTCTTTCTCGAGTCGTTTGATGATCAGGTCTCTTTTTCTAATAACTCTTTCGGAAGGAGTGATGGTTGTCGGGCAGTTCTCCCAGCAGGCGCCGCAGCCGTTGCATTTGTCGATGTCCACGTAGCGAGCTTTTTTCTTAATTTTGGCTTTGAAGCTTCCCACGAAGCCTGAAATCTCCTCGACCTCGCTCCAGGTGAGGAGCTCGATGTTAGGATGCTTCCCGACTTCTGACATCTTTGGTGTCAGGATACAGGCTGAGCAGTCAAGCGTGGGAAAAGTCTTGTCCAGCATAGACATATGCCCGCCGATGGAAGGCTGCTTTTCGACCAGATAAACTTTTTTCCCTGAGTTAGCATAGGTCAACGCAGCATGGATACCAGCGATTCCACCTCCAACGATGAGGATCTCTGGACGAACGGGAACCTCTTTTTTGGTCAGGGGATCGTGAAGCGCAACTCTTCTTACCGCGGCAGATATAAGGGCCTTGGCTTTCTTGGTGGCTTTCTCCGGGTCTGCTGTTACCCAGGAGACGTGCTCTCGGATATTCGACATCTGAAAATAGAAAGGATTCAGCCCTCCCTCTGCGGTGACACCTCTAAAAGTCGGCTCGTGCATAAGAGGAGAACATGAAGCGACGACAACTCGGTTGAGGTTGTGTTCCTTGATATTCTCTTTGATTAACTCCTGCCCCGGATCAGAGCACATGAATTTGTACTCTTTGGCGACGATGACATTGTCAAGTTTAGAGGCAAAATCGGCAACTTCGTAAACATTGACTTTACTAGCAATGTTCGCTCCGCAGTGACAGATAAAAACTCCGATTCTGGGTTGTCCGTTTTTACTCATTTTGCTCCTCCATTGGTGAGTTTTTCCCACATTGGTTTCAAAGGTATTATGGAGCGGGAAAAACCGAGGTCCTCCTTGGGAATGCCCAGAGCCAGGCCCATGAGCTGGCTGAAGTAGAGAATGGGCATTCTGACGTCATCTTTATATTTTTTGATGATTTTATCTTGATTGATTTCCAGGTTGAACTGACAGAGGGGGCAGATCGTCACAATGACATCGGCGCCCTTTTTCTTTGTTTCTTTGAGCAAAACATAGTTCAAGGCCAATCCCACTTCCTCCACAGTGCCGGCCAATGAGCCCCCGCAACAGCGAGTCTTGGCAGAGTATTCCACAGGTTCAGCTCCAAGAGCCTCCATGATGTGGTCAAGAGTTACAGGGTAATCCGGGTCATCGAAATCCGTATAAGGCCTGACCAGCTGGCAGCCGTAATAGGAAGCGACTTTGAGGTTGGTCAATTTTCTCTGGACTTTTTCTCTGATCTTATCTAAGCCGAATTCTCTGGTGAGATACTCCAGGGGATGGGTGACTTTGACCGTTCCTTTGTACTCACAGCCTACGGTCTTCAAGTCATCCAGAATTTTCAAGGCTTTCTCATGGTCGCTGCTGAGGAAATGGTTTGATTTCTTCATGGTGAGATAGCAACCGGCGCAGGGGGCCAGGATATCTTTTCCAGCTTTTTCAGCTAAGGACAGATTTCGTCCGCAGATGGCCGCGGCCATGTCTTCCTTGACGGAAAAATAGGCAGTGGCGCCGCAGCAATTCCAGTCTTCCATCTCCTCGAGCGGTTCGCCCAGCTCTTTAAAGACAGGGAGAAGTGATTCCTCATAATGCTTGGAACTGGCCTTGAGTGAGCAGCCTGGGTAGTAGATGTATTCTTTCATTTTGCTCCCTCCGATACTGCTTTTAATAATTTATGCAGTTGCTTTCGATTTTTAATTTTTTCTTTTTTCAGGCTTAGGCGTCCTGTTTTCATCAAGTTTAAGCCTGTCGATGTCATCTTGAGGGGCCCGAAAGGATTCTTCAACCTCAAATACATGTTCACGACGACCCACAATTCGGAGTTCCGTCCGTTTTTGGCGATAAGTTTGTGCATTTCCTGAGCCAGTGCAGGGATGGGGAATTTCGCAGGATAGACTTTTGCCTCGATTGCTTCTCTCTTCAGAGTGTACATGATGTCCGTGATTTTGATATCGGAAGGGCAGCGGACCTGGCAGCTGTAGCAGGATGCACAGAGCCAGGGAGTAAAGCTTTTGAGGACTTCATCCTTGAAGCCGTGTTTGACCATGGCAATTATCTTTCGAGGGGGATAATCCATGTAGGTGACCATCGGGCAAGAGCTGCTGCAGGTGCCGCATTGAATGCAACGGCTGATTTCCTCGCTGAAGGATTTCTCTTTGATTTCATCCAAAAAACTATGATCTAATTCTTCTTCAAATTTGACCTTTTCCTGGATTTCCATGAATCCTCCTTTATAGAAAATTTGGATGTATTTTTATGGTATAAAAGTGGTCTTTTACAAAAAATGAGGATGAAGTGATAGTCTTCATAATGCGCATAGCTTTCACTAAGTTATTAATAAAATTAAAGTTACAATTATAGGACGCAGGGAGAGGATGTCCGCCGTCCGCTCCGCTGTGAAAAAACTCCTGCACCTAATATTAATTATATCGTAATTATAAGAATGATAGGAAATGCCTTATAATTACCCTAAATTTTATGTGTAAAAGGGATGCGTGTCAATATAAAATGTAAAAAAAAGAAAGTAAAAAGGTTTGCAGCTTGACATTGGACATTTTGCGAGTGATACTGTTCTTATTCTGGGGGGAGAGTCTCTTCCATCCCTGGATAGGGTAAACTGATTTTTTCGGCTGGCTTTCCCTATAATTCTCCTGAAGTGAGGCCAAGGTCAGTCGAGGCCGCCTCTGTGCCCTGGTCAGCTCGAATTTGGCGGAGATACCCGCGGTGTCGATCCCTGTGGGATTAACTCGTCGGGGATTAGCCGCGGGTCTTTAGATTATGGACGATTATTTTCAGGAATCTCTGGTTTTAGGCTTGCTTTTTTACTTGAAAAAAAAGTACAATTTAAAAAAATAAACTGAGTCTTGGTAGGAAGGAGGATTCATGAGAAGGAAGAGCCTTTCTTTGTTAGGA
>JAOUKO010000042.1 GCA_029882525.1 Candidatus Aminicenantota bacterium
CAGAGCCCTTATCAAGGCCGCGCGCAAAAGAGCAGAAGAGACCATGAAAATCATAAATAGTCATTTAAAACATTAGGCCCTTAGTAAGAAATTTCCTATTAAGCACGTCGATTTTTATCTTTAACGCTTGTCTTGAATAGATCACACATCTCCATTTGGCCTTACGCGTTTGACCTTTTAGAGGTTTTCTGGTAATAATCTGTGCCTGCGGTCAGTGAGAAAAGAAAAAGACAACCTGCTTCGTCTGGTCGACAACTTCAGCGGAAAAAAAATTGCCGTCTGGGGAGACTTTATCCTTGACGAGTACATCTTCGGCACAACCCGCCGCATCTCCCGGGAGGCCCCGGTCATGATCATCAGCTACCGAAATAGCGAATACTCACTTGGGGGAGCTGGCAACTCGGTCCTCAACCTCAAGGCACTCGGGGCAGAGGTTCTCCCCATCGGAGTGATCGGCTCGGACACTTCAGGCAAAAAAATCCTCCACATCCTGAGAAAAAAGAGAGTCACGACCGAGCATCTCATCATAGACAGAAAATTCCAGACGCCGGTCAAGACCAGAATCCTGGCCGGTGAAGAAACCGCCAGAAAACAGCAGGTTTTAAGGATCGACCGGGAAGAAAAAGTCGCTGACAGCAGCGCCTTAAAACTGAAGATCCAGAGATTCGTTGAAAATACCCAGAGCAAGGTCAATGCTCTTCTGGTCTCAGATTATGACTATCTGACCGTAAAGGAAGACATTTTCAGGCGCGTTCAACCTGGGTTCAAGAAAAAGGGAATCCCGATTGCTCTGGACTCCAGGTTTCGGCTCCTCAATTTCAAGGGAGTCACGGTCTCCACGCCCAATGAACCCGAAGTCGAAGGAGCGCTGCATATCCGGCTAGACGATGACAGCAAACTTCTCAAAAAAGCGGGAGAGGAGCTGCTGCAGAGGAGTCAGGCGGCAGCTGTCCTGGTCACAAGAGGGTCCAAAGGAATGGTTCTCTTCGAAACAGGAAAACCTTCGTTCGTCTTCCCTGTTCACGGCACGACTGACATCGTCGACGTTACCGGAGCCGGGGATACGGTCATCAGCGTCTTCACCCTTGCTCTGACCTGCGGCGCAACCTTCAAACAGGCTGCTCAGCTGGCAAACTACGCGGGCAGCGTCGTGGTCATGAAAAAAGGCACGGCCACCCTGAGCGCCGCCGAGCTCAAAAAAGCCATATCGTCCTAAATTGAAAAAACTATACCCACTCGAACAGTTGACCAATATCTTCCAGGCGCATAAGCGCAAGGGGCAGAAAGTCGTCCTGGCCAACGGCTGTTTTGATTTGATCCACGTCGGTCATATCCGCTACCTCAGAGAAGCCAAGGACAGGGGAGATATCCTGGTCGTGGCTCTTAATTCTGACTCTTCCGTCCGCTCACTCAAGGGAAGAGGCAGGCCCATCCTCGAGGAAAAAGAGCGGGCGGAAATCCTATCCTCGTTTTCTTTTGTGGATTACATCACTTTTTTCGATGAGCTGAACGTGAAGAAGGTCCTTCTTGCTCTCCAGCCTGATATCCATGCCAAAGGCTCTGACTATACAGAGGACACGGTTCCGGAAAAAGAGACGGTCAAACACTACGGGGGCTCGATCGCCATAACCGGTGGACCGAAGGTGAGGTCGACTTCTCAGCTCATCGAAGAAATAGCCAGAAAGTTAAAAAAAGATGGCTGAACAATACACACAGGACCATGGATAATTTTTTGATCATCCGGCTCAGCTCCCTCGGAGATATCATCCATACTCTCCCTGCTTTCTCTGCCTTGCGGAAGAAATTCTCAGACGCGAGAATATCATGGGTGGTTGAAGAAAAAGGGAAAGAAATCCTGGATTTCGTCCCCGGGATCGATAAAACCATCGTCGCCCGCACCCAAGGAAGGCCTATCTACACCCGAAAATTCTGGAGAGAAATATCCCGGATTAAAAAGGAGATGAGGGGTGGCGACCAGCTTGCCCTGGATTTTCAAGGATTACTCAAATCCGGACTCCTGGCTTTCCTCTCCGGCGCAGAAAAAAGAATCGGCTTCCACCGAAAAAACCTGAGAGAGCCTCTGGCAGCCTGGTTTTACACCGACAAACTCGAAGAGATGCCCGAGAACATCCATGTCATCGACAAGAACCTGAAGCTTCTCAACATGGTGGGCATCCGGGAAAGCAGGTATGAATTCCCTCTGGTTATTCCGGATGAACTCGTAAAATCGGTCAAGGAAAGACTGAGCCGGGCCGGTTACAACGAGGATAAAAAACTGGTCGTCTATAACGTCGGCGCGGCCTGGATAACAAAAAGATGGTTTGCCGACAGATGGGCCGAATTGATAGAGATGATGAAACGACAGGACCTGTTCTCTCTTCTTCTCTGGGGAAGCGAGGAAGAAAAAGCGCTGGCTGAAGAAGTCCATGAAAAAACCGGGGCGCCTATCTCCCCTGTTTTCTCTCTGAAAGAAGTCGTGGCCCTGGTCAAACAAGCCTCTCTCCTGGTCAGCGGAGACACCTTTGCCCTCCAGGCAGCCTGTGCCTTCTCCCGGCCGGTTGTCGGGATCTTCGGCCCTACCAACCCCCGGAGGAACGGGCCTTTCCGCGCTCAAGACAAAGTCGCCTTTCATGAAATCGAATGCAGCTACTGTTACAGAAGAGCCTGTGGGAACCCGGAATGCTTGAAAAAAATAACCCCAGAGGAAGTGGCAGAGCTGTGTGTCCAGGTATTAGACAAAAATGAGTAAGACCAGTCTCAAGAAAATCCTTTATTCCTGGAGAGTCAGAGCCGGCCTGCTTGGAATCATCCTGGTGGCCCTCCTCGCAAACCCCAACGGAACTTCGCTTATCGCAGGATTCGCTGTCTGCCTGCCAGGTCTTTTCCTGAGAGCCTGGGCTGCGGGTCATCTCAGAAAGGACGAGGAACTGACGGTCTCCGGTCCCTACAGAGCCACCAGAAACCCTCTTTACCTGGGAAATCTGGTCATCGGCACAGGCATTGTCACCGCCTCCTGGTCCTGGTGGGTCCTCACTATCGTGACCATCTATTTTCTCCTCTTCTATCCCCTGATCATCCGGATGGAAGTGGAGAAGATGAGGAGTCTCTTTCCCCGGGAATACACAGAATACAGCCAGAAAATACCTCTTCTTTTTCCCTTTCGATGGTCCTCCTCGCCATCCAAAAAAAGTAAATTCAGCTGGGAGCTCTATCTGAAAAATAAAGAGTGGAGGGCTCTCCTGGGAACGATAATCTTCTGGCTGATCATGCTCGCAAAAATCATCCTGTTTTAATACTTGGGGGTCAGGCTTTTTTTGCCTTTTCAGGGGCTGTCTGCTATATTCTCTCTGTGCCCACAAAAGAAAGAATCGCCAAGGTCAAGAGGGTTCTCGCATTCAGACAGCCGGACCTGAGGGTTGTCCTGGAGGAAGTGAAGAATACCCATAACGCCAGCGCAGTGGTCCGGACCTGTGATGCAGCCGGGATCCTGTACGTGGATATCATCTCCGCCAGTGGAGATCCCTTTCCTGTGAACGAAGCCATCTCCACCCGGGCGGAAAAATGGCTGCGATTTCAACACCACACATCCACAGTTGGCTGTCTCACTCAGTTGAAGAAAAAAGGATTCAAGATCGCTGCCACTTCCCTCGATAAAGACTCACTTTCACACCTGTCTCTGGAGTATACGCAGCCCCTGGCTATTGTCTTCGGTAATGAGGCAGAGGGCGTCTCGGAGGAGGCTCTGGGCTTGGCCGATTATAAAATCCGGATTCCCATGGTCGGAATGGTTCATAGCCTCAACCTCTCTGTGTCTGTGGGGATCATCCTCTATGAAGCCATGAAGCAGAGAGAACAGAAAGGATTCTACAAAAACAGGAGACTCTCGGCAGAAGAGTTCAAGGTTTTCATGGACGAATGGCTGGGGCTTTAACAATCAGGGTCAAGCTTACAAAACTTCAATAACTTCGCGGCAAATCTTGTTCTTCTTTTATCTATAGAACAGGAATTAAGCTTTGAATCCTGTTTTCTTGACAAGGCCTGATCCATAACATGAATTACTGAAATTTTGGAAGCCTGACCCCAAAAAAAAGGGGAGGTGAAGGAAAAATTTCCTTCCCTCCCCATATGAGAATTGGGAACCGGAGCAGGTTACACCCTTATGGATTTATACCATTTAAGACTTTTCGAGAGTCTTTCTTGGGATTCCTTACTTTTTTTGAGGACTTCCTCAAACTCCCTGTCCATCCTTTCTATCTGGCTTTTCATTTCTTTAGAAGTTTCATCCTGCCATTTTTCCTGTTGCCTCATAAGATTATCGCTATATTTTCCCCAAGTCTCGGTGTATTCCTTCCAGTCCTCAGGAGAAAACCTGCGTACTGTGCTTCTCTCCTCTTCAGCGACCTCGACTTCAACGCTCATCTTCTTTTTATCCCTGTAGAATTCCAGCTTGATCCTGTCGCCTTTTTCCTTTTCCTGAAGGATTCTGCTCAAATCACTGGTCATGGCTAAGTCCTTTCCATCAGCCTTGACCAGGATATCCCCGACTTTCAGGCCTGCCTTTGCAGCCGGCGTGTCTTCTCCGACTCCTCCCACCAGAAGTCCCTTGCCTTCCTTCACACCGAAATATTCAGCAAGTTCCGTGTTGAGCGGATTCAGGTCAACTCCGATGTACTTCCTTGTTTCAAAAGCCAACCGCAATCTTTCCCTTGGCTCTGCTTCAATAAGCTTCCTTGCTTCAGGTACAAAAAGACGGGGAAACCTCTGCTCCATCTCTCGCCACACGTCTTCCTCGGTGTACTCGCCCAATCTGACCTGGACTTCCTGTTCTTTGCCGTCTCTTAAGATCTTAAGAGCGATGGTCTGGCCGGGCTTCATGCTTCTGATCTCATGGACAACCATCTCGCCGCTGGTCACATCTTTTCCCTGAATCTGAAGGATGATGTCTCCCTCCTCCAGCTTGGCCATTTCTGCGGGACTTTCTTTCTCGACTTCTATTATCTCGAGGTCTCCTTCTTCATTCGGATAAAAACGAACTCCCAGCCAGCCTCTCTGGACCCTTCCCTTCTCTTTTATCTCAACAGTGACGCTCTTCACGATATCGATGGGAATTGCCAGGGCCATACCCGAGGAAGGAGCTTCGGCTCTGCTGAAGGCAAAGCCCGAGGCGGCAACCTCTTTTTCCCTGAATTCAACGATAAACGGGCCTTCCTCGGTATAGACTCCCCTGAGCAGGCCGATCATCCGGCCATCCTTATCGAGAATAGGGCTTCCGCTGGCACCCCTCGTCACCCAGACGTTCAACCGCAGCTTCTCGGGAGAAACTGAGCTCACGATTCCCTGGGTGATTTGAGGCGTGTCTTCAGGAGAGATGCTCACCAATCCGACCCAGGCGCCAGGAGAAACGTCCTTCACCTCGCCCATGACGATCGGAGTCAGGGTCTTATCCTTGGCCTTGATGACCGCCAGCTGAGTCTCTGAATCCAGGCCCAGAAATTCAGCCTCGATCTTTTTCCCTTTTGTGGTTATGACATAGAGTTTTTCATCACGCGGAGAAATAAGGGCAGTGGTGACGATATGGCCGTCTTTATCCATGACAACGCCCATGGCTATTTTGGTGTACCTGTTTTTAGCGATGACCTTGACCACGCATGGAAAGACCTTTTTTGTGATCTCTTCGATCTTGACTTCATCCATCGCGCTCGAAGCAGGCTCTGCCATCAAGCTTAAAAAAGGTACGAATAAAAATGCCGCCAGCATGCTCATGGACATAAATTTTTTTATCATTTTAGCTGTACCTCCTTAGTATTTGGTTGTTGAACTCACCTCATCGGAAACCTGCTCCAGTAAATAAATCGTCCTCGGCTCTTTAGAAAGACTCCGGACCTCCTTACCATAATCCACAGCCTCTATGATGGGGATAGTCGGACTCGGTCTCGGCATTTCCTCTGTTTTGAAAGCCGGGGACAGGATCTCCTTCTCAACATCGGCGATGCCCACCGGGCTCTTCTCAGGAAGGATAAAAACACTGATCACGATGAAAAGCACGAGGACAGTGCTAAAAGCTCCTGCCAGTGAAAGGCTGAGAGTCCTGGCCCTCACTCTTTTTCTCTTTCGCAAAGAAAGCTGGGCCAGCACTCTTTGCTCAAAATCAGGTGGGGCTTTGACCCTATCCAATTTTTTCAAAAGGCTGAGCTCATCCATCTTAATGCTCCTCTTTCAAGGCAAAGGTATTTCCTTCGCTTGAGGCTTTTTCCAATTCTTTTCTTAAATATTCCCTCCCCCGGCTGATCCTCGCTTTTATGGTCCCGATGGGTCGCTTCAACATCTCAGCGATCTCCTCCTGGGAAAAGCCTTCAATATCCTTGAGGATCACCGGTATCCTGTACCGGGGATGGAGAGAATTCAAGGCATTCCTCAAACTCTTAATAAGGCCTGAATCACCGGGATTATCGGCGCTGGCTTCCACCGGGATTACATTCTGAACGTCATCGAGAGAAACAACAGTGAACTTTCTCAGTTTTTTCATCTCCGTCTTGGCCAGGTTCGAGGCGATGGTATAGATCCAGGAAGAAAAAGAGGCTATGGGCCTGTATCTATGAGCTTTAAAATAGACTCTCATGAACGTCTCCTGAGATAATTCAACCGCTTTTTGATAATCGCCGGTGATCTTCCACAGAAAATTGACTATCCTGTTCTTGTATATCCTGACAATCTCTGCGAACGCCATCTCGTCGCCTTGTTGGATTTGGCGCACCAGCTCTTGTTCATCCATCCTCACTCTCCTAAAACTATTTTTCATTTGAAAAAGTTGCAATTTTGATTAAGGCTTTTTTGGCTCCTACCTCAGGAATCCGCACTCTCCATATTCAGTTTAGCGGATTCCGCTGTGTTAAACAATTCCCTAAATAAATAACCAGCGGAATAAGGATGGGAAATTGACAAGAGAACCGAGGAAGCTAATCTTTGGTTCCGAGCTATTCTCTGAGAAACTCCTCGAAGTAATGAAAGACCACACGATAAAAAACAGTGAGTTCCGGATGACGCTGACGGTAAATCCCTGCCACGGCAACAGGGACGATTCAAAAAACGGGCCAGGATGGAGGCTTGCGGACATACATCCCCTATAAATTAGGCAAGGGCCTGGAGAAATTGACATGAGGTGGCTTCGTCATCAACGATGCCGGGCGTAGTCAGTTCAACCCATCTTCTAGGAACGCTGGACCATAGATGGGGTTTATGTTATTTTTATAAAAAGGGGCAGAAAATGGACAAAAAACAAAGGATGTGGCTTTTTATTATCGCTCTTTTGCTTTTAGTCGACATTAGTCTTGCAGGCCGCAATGAAATCACCATCCGGATATGGCTTTTTCAAGGGACAATGATAGAGGGCGAGCCAGGACTGTCACAAGTCGAGCTCATGCCGCTCTCGTCCACCCCGGAGCTCAGCTCGCTCAGAGCTTTGGCCGAGGGATCTGAACACGATTTTAGGGACGCCGTTATTGATACTCTGTTGGACTTAAAAAAATTGCGAACGCTTAATGACCTGTTCCTCTTCAAACAAACACAAAGGGAAGATCTCCCTTTCCCCGGCAAGGTGGTTTTGGGCAGGCAAATAGCCTACAGGATCGATTTATCGCATAAAGTCCTTTCTCCAATGAAAGTAGCACTGCGCGTCGTGCTCTCAAAGACCAAGGAGGGTATAATCCGCCCGGAAAAAGAAGATAGGATAATGCTAAGAAATACTTTCGAAGCGACCAGGGACAAGCAAAAGATGCACTTGATCGTAGACCAGACATTGACCGTCGGATTAAATGATCCGGTTGTTGTTAGCGTTCCCAATGAGAACCGGCCTTATTTCATGGCCATCAAGTTGACAGCTAATGAACCTGAGCTCAAGCGAAGGACTTCACCGACGCTTAAGAGCCCACCCATGCCGAAGCTCGTACCGGCACCTCAGCCTGTCGATAAGGTTCTTCCTTCTTACCCGGAGGAGTTGAGGCGGCGGGGTATTACGGGCGAGGTCGGGCTTCGGATTGCCATCGATGAAAATGGGACCGTCCGATACGTGCATGTAGCAAGCTCCTTACATCCTTATCTTGACTATGCAGCGTGCCAGGCTTTTTGGCAGTGGAGATTTGAGCCTGTGCTCCAAAAGGGAAAACCCGTTCCCGCTGCCTTTGACTATGCATTCAATTTTGATCCGCGAGTTTATGCCGAAGAGTTGACTTATATCGAGGAGAATGCAGCAGTCGTAAGCGCGACCACGAGAGAGCAAACGGAAAGGATACTTAACGGGTGTGCTGAATACTGCCGAAAACTTGCCGACGCGGCCCTCTTCTATACTAGTGAAGAGACGATCAAAGAAACTACGCATTCTCTTGCACACCCAGACCGTCTGGCTGAGCTGGTAGGTAGGTTCCCTAGCGATTACGCAGTTCAAGTCACCGAAAGCGCCGATGGTCAGATGACGGGCTGGATTGTTGATAGACCCCAAATTATGAGCATCGGGAACGTCGAGAGAATCCGCTACAATTGCGACTACCAGATGATCAGGAGGTTCGGGGAGATCAAAGAACGGCGGATCGTGCTCAAGGAAAATGGCCGCAAAGTCTTGGACGAGGTGAGACTATTGGAAGAGGACCGCTATTCCACGCTCTCGCCTGTCGTTTCTTTGCTCAAGATCCTCGATAAAGATCACCAGCCTCTTTTCAATTATCGAATTTGCGGAGAAAAGAAAGTGTCCGGCAAGGACGCGTATGTTTTGGAAGCCGTCCCGAAGTTCGGGGACGCAGATGGCGTCTGCTCCGCCAAAGTATGGGTAGAAAAGGGTGGTTTTCAGATTCTGAAGAGCGAGATCGAAGGCGTGCCTCTTTACGGATACGACGATGTTTTAAGGGAAGCGGTTTTCCTAAACATCAAGCCGTTTTACTTGAGGACGTATGAGTATAAGGTTGAGAAGAACGGGGTGATGTTACCTGACCGAACGACGGTTCAGATTAAATATCCGAGTTTAATGCCGAACCGCCGTGAGACAAAATCGAGGATTGAACTCACCTACAAGGATTTCAAGTTCTTCATAGTGGAGACGGAGACGGCGATCAAAAAATGAGCGATGATGGCCGCGTTATCTCCTGCGCAGGGGGAACCATGATAAGGCGAATTGGCCGCATCCTCATAGCTCTTTCCATATCTTTCACCGGTTTATCCATTGGAGCAAGAAGCCAGGTTCTGAACTATCTGACAAAACAGAAACAGCCGCCCTTGAAAATCGTCAAGGTCGCCAACGGCATCTATATGGCCAAAGGGGAATGGGGAAGCAACGTCGGGTTTTGCACATGGAACAACGAAGTCCTCGTCATCGACTCTAAAGCCACGAAGGATGCGACAGAGAAGGTCATCAAAGAAATAGGGAAGATCACCAAGAATCCTATTACCAGGGTGGTCTTCACCCACAGCGATCCCGACAGCTTCAACGGCCGCGATGCTTATCCGGATACAGCCGAGATCATCTGCAGCCTCAGGGTATTGGACGATTATAAAAAGAACCCGACTGTATATCTGGAGATGAATGCGCCAGCGGCGATTTATGCAGCCTGGCCAAGGTCGGATTTTATACCTGCGATGACATTTGAGGGGCAGCTCAATATCCGCTTAGGACATGATGAAGTGACGCTCCTCCACTATGGCCCCGCCCATACGAGCGGAGATACAATCGTCTGGTTTCCGTCAGATCGCGTCGCTTTTATTGGTGACCTCGTCTTTGACGGACACGAGCCGCTTATCCAGGATCAGAAAGGCGGCAATTCCCTTGGCTTAGTTCGTGTGCTGAGCATCCTGTTTGGTCTGAAGCCAGAAGTCCGGACGTTTATCCCGAGTCATGGCGATCCCGTCGGCCGCGATATCGTGCAGCAGAACCTCGGGACCATTGAAGAGGTCCGGTCCAAGGTCACTGCCATGTTTGATGCCGGCAAGAGCTTGGAGGATGTGAAAAAAGCCTTCGGAGTTAGAGAGCCGCCACAAGAAGCCGGCGCCTGGATCTGGCCGAGCCTGGCAGTTACGGTTTACCGAGAACTAAGCAGAAAGAAATTCTGATGGCAGAACAAAGTGGGAAAGTTTTTCGTGCATCCTAATTGATGGTGGTTCTCACTATCTCCGGGCCGGCTTATGAATTTATAGGAAATTCCTTTTTGAGCAAGCCCGAAACATCTCGCTATTTTCCGTAATTTCCACCCACTGACAGTCTGAGATGAGAGTACCACAGTGAAGACAGGAGGGTCAATGATAACAAAATCGCAACACTTCGCCAAAAACAGTCCCACACTCAGCCTTACGACAGACTTTTCCCTCAAAATCGATAAAAAGCAGCCACAGAGGCTCTCAGAAATATTCCCCCTGCTCCTCGGCTGCCACAAGGAGCTCCTGGTGTATTACATGGGATGATGGAGGACGCTCTGCCTGGAAGGTAATCTTGAGATGGCAGATGATCTTATCGATTGCCTTGGGATCTTCGATGAAGGAAATGACCTTCATCTGACCTCCACAAGAAGGACAAAGGAGGGGATCTATCTCATAAACTTTGCGGATCATCTCGGCCCAGCCTTTGGAGGGCACATAGTTTAGCTCATCTTCAATAATAGGGGGATGAGAAGGATCAACTCCTGCCCTGCGCATTTTGCCCCTATGAGCATTGGAATAAAGGCCATAATAGCGTACCATGACTTGTCCCTTGTCTGGAATGTGGGAGGTGACTCTGGCGATGAACTCCAGATAGTCCATCGACTCCTCCTGTGAGCCATGTCTTGAATACTGATAGCAAACCTTGCCTGCTGTCTCATCGAAGAAAAGCCGCTTCAAACTCAGCAGAGGCCGGATCATGTATTTGCCGACTCGCTCTGCCTCTCTCCTGGTCTGAGCCCTGACCTTGCTATGGACGTTGAAACCTGTGTGGCGCCAGCAGAGGATCTTCTCGACAAGGGGAATGCCGATGAGCTTTTTCCGGAGAAGCAGGGAGAAGACCTCGTGGGTGAAGATTTCCTGGATGACCTCGTCATGGAAGCGAGAGACACGATGAAAAGCACCATCCGGGGTTGTGCCTCCTTCGGTCATCAATACATGGATATGAGGATGGAAATTGATGCGATCACCAAAGGTCTGGATCACGGCCACTATTCCCGGCATGAGCTCAAAGCCTGTGGCAATGTGGAAAAACTTTAAGAGTGCCCGCACCGCAGAGAGACAGAGATCATTGAGGAGCTTTCGCTTAATATTTTGTCTGGGGACTGCGCCGGGCGATTCGCTCCCGGCGTCATGAACATCTTCACGACCATGAGGACGGTGAAACCCACGTACACACCCATAATCACCTGGGGACTCATGCCCACGTTACCGATTTCCGCAGCCTGACTCCCTGGGTGCTCTTCACCATCTTCGTCTTCGGCCCCTGCGAGCCGCTGATACCGCTGATAATGTACCCGGCCGCCAGACATAACATGGCCAGCGTTGCGATCGTGGCGCTTGTCTTCGGGGTGGTGACCATCGGCACCATGCTGGCGGTGGTTATGACCTCAAATTACGGGCTGTCAAAACTGCCGCTGCGCAGTTTGGAAAAATATTCCCACGCGCTGGCCGGACTGACCATTCTTCTCTCCGGGGGAGCAATCAAGTTACTCGGGCTTTAGCCCGTTTTCTCCGTCTCCGGTCTAAACAAGGGTCTGGTATTCGACAGCAGTACCTATATGCTATACTCGTTCTTTACTAGAAGAATATGGAAAAAGAGACGAATTCGCCATCTTCACATTCCGGGGACGTTTATTTCTCCCTGCAGGCTTCCTGGGGCATCACCAAACACCTGGGCGGACTGAGGGCCACACGGTTGCTGGCCCAACGGTGCCATATTGGCGAGGACAAAAAAGTGTTGGTCGTTGGCTGCGGTGTCGGGACTACTGCCTGCTACCTGGTGAAGGAATACCGGTGCCGGGTCGTCGGCACGGATATCTCGGAGAGTATGATAGAACGATCACGGCAGAGGGCTCGGAGGGAAGGGGTGGCGGACATGGTTGATTTCAGGGTGGCGGATGCACAAGCTCTTCCGTTTGAAGACGGGATGTTTGATGCGGTTATTTGCGAATCGGTACTGGCTTTTGTCGGAGACAGGCAGAAAGCGGTGAACGAGTTCACCAGGGTGACACGATCAGGTGGATACGTCGGTTTCAACGAAGTAACCTGGCTGAAACCGCCTCCGCTGAAGCTGGTTGCCTACCTGACCCGTATTATGGGAGCCGATTTCCTGATGGCTGACGGCTGGAAAGGGCTGCTGGAACAGTCTGGCCTGGGCGAGATATCGGCAGAATCATTCAGGACGAATGTGCTGAGGCAATGGTCCGAGGAAGTCAGCCAGTTTGAGACGGCGGATTTCATGAGAGCGTGGGGCAGGTACGCCGCCGGGCTGCTGAAAGACCCGGCCGTCAGGAAGTTCACTGTGGACGCGCTGTCATTTCCCAAAAGCATATTCAGCCTGTTCAGCTACTTTGGATACGGAATATACAGCGGTATGAAGGGGTAACCGCGCTGCTACGGCGTTTCCAGTGATTCCGCTCTGACCTCAAGGGATATGTCCAGCGCTGTTGTCGAGTGGGTAAGGGCGCCGATGGAGACGATATCCACACCGGATTCGGCAGCGGCGCGTACGTTTTCCAGGGTAATACCGCCGGAGGCTTCCGTCTTTGCCTGCCCCGGGAGAGACTGCACCACACAGGCCATCGTAGCGGCGTCCATATTATCCAGCATGATGATATCCGCTCCGGCCGTGGCCGCTTCCACGGCGTCTGCCGCGGTATCAACCTCCATCTCGATGGTCATCCCCGGCGGGGCGTTTTTGCGGGCTTTTTCAATTATCTGCGTCAGGGTCAAACCCAGCCCTCGCAGGGCGGCCAGGTGGGTGTCTTTTATCAAAACGGCGTCACCCATGTGCATGCGGTGGTTCTGGCCTCCGCCCATGCGCACGGCGTATTTTTCCATCGCCCGCATACCGGGTGTGGTCTTGCGCGTGTCGACAATCCGGGCCTTGCAGCCCTTTGTCGCGGCGATATAGCGGGCTGTTTCCGTGGCCACACCGCTGAGGTGCTGCAGGAAATTGAGGGCGACCCGTTCTCCCTTCAGGATGCCCGTCAGTCTGCCGGATATGGTGGCCAGGATATCTCCCGGTTTCAGTTCAGAGCCGTCCCGGATGAGCAGGTTTACCTTCAGTGACGGGTCAACCTTGAGAAAGACGCTGCGGGCAATCTCGCTCCCGGCCAGCACACCTCCGGCCTTGGCTGTCATATAGGCTTCGCCACGGAGTTCCTCGGGCAGCAGGGCCTGACTGGTGACGTCTCCGTGGCCGGTGTCCTCCTCCAGTGCCAGGTCAATAATCGCATCAAATTCTTTATTCTGCATTTTCCAGTTCATGTTCCATTTTTATCACGGCGCCCTTGGTCACCCGTACCGTGGCCCCGGATTCCACCTTGAGCACGACCGTGTGCTCATCCATGCTGACGATTTCCCCGAACATGCCGCCGGCGGTGATGACGACATCCCCCTCTTCCATATGGTCGACCAGGTAATCATGCTTCTTCTCCCGCTGCTTGATCGGTCGTATCATCAGGAAGTAAATCATGGCGAGAAACAGCCCCAGTACGATTAATAGCGGTAGATAACCCTGCATTGTGCCTCCTTATTCCGGCTCGCCTGGTTTTAATTTATAGGAAATTCCTTTTTGAGCAAGCCCGAAACATCTCGCTATTTTCCGTAATTTCCACCCACTGACAGTCTGAGATGAGAGTACCGCAGTGAAGACAGGAGGGTCAATGATAACAAAATCGCAACACTTCGCCAAAAACAGTCCCACACTCAGCCTTACGACAGACTTTTCCCTCAAAATCGATAAAAAGCAGCCACAGAGGCTCTCAGAAATATTCCCCCTGCTCCTCGGCTGCCACAAGGAGCTCCTGGTGTATTACATGGGATGGTGGAGGACGCTCTGCCTGGAAGGTAATCTTGAGATGGCAGATGATCTTATCGATTGCCTTGGGATCTTCGATGAAGGAAATGACCTTCATCTGACCTCCACAAGAAGGGCAACCGATATCGCTTCGGCGATTTTCGCGTCCCCTGGCATGCAATCCATGAAGAATCATTTAAACTAGACGATGTTTTCTGCACAACGACACAATCTTTTTCTTTGGAAGCTTCATTTTCATCCGATTGCCCTGAATTTAGCCCGTTATATCATAAATATAGGGGCAAGCCAGAGTAAACAAATCAAGTTCATCCATCAAGAATAAATCGACACAAAGAGACGTCTGCGGCAATCCCATTTTTATTGCTCAGGAGCTTCGTCTTTGCCAGTAACGATTAGTTTTTACTCACTTTGTCAAATTCGGCTGAGTTCCAGTTGGGAGGTTCAACTCCGTGGAGATAGCGGACAAAGAAGTCAAACATCTTCCGCTGGCCGTAGTCTCCTCCCATGCCATGTCCTCCGCCCGGGATGACCAGGAGGTCAAAGTTCTTGTTGGCCTTGATCAGAGCATCCACCACCTGCATGGTTGAGGAAGGGTCGACGTTAGTGTCCATTTCGCCCACGATCAAGAGAAGATGACCCCGCAGCCGGCAGGCGTTATCCACATTGGAAGAGGCAGCATATTCCGGGCCTACTGGCCAGCCCATCCATTGTTCGTTCCACCAGATTTTGTCCATCCGGTTGTCGTGACAGCCGCAGGAGGAAACTCCCACTTTGTAGAATTCTGGATGAAAGAGGAGTCCTCCCAGTGTATTCTGGCCTCCCGCTGAATTGCCGTAGATTCCAACCCGGCTGATGTCATAATAAGGATATCTGGCCGCCACTGCCTCGTGCCAGAGAATTCTGTCGGGGAAACCGGCATCTGCAAGGTTTTTCCAGCAGACATCATGGAAAGCCTTGGAGCGGTTGCTCGTGCCCATGCCGTCGATCTGAACCACAATGAATCCCATTTCGGCCAGGGGCTGCATGCGGGGGCAGGGGCTGAAGCTTTTGGGCACATGGGAACCGTGCGGCCCAGCATAGATGTATTCCACCACGGGGTATTTTTTAGAGGGATCGAAACCCATGGGACGGATGATAATCCCCCAGATGTCAGTTCGGCCGTCGCGGCCCTTGGCCGCAAAGACCTCTGGCGGCTTCCAGCCGGCCTCAACCAGCCGGCTGATGTCAGCTTTTTCAACTTCCCTAATAATCTTCCGGTCTGATGACCGGCGGAGTTCGGTGCACGGAGGCAAATCGACCCGCGACCAGGTGTCGAGGTAATACGCCATGTCCGAAGAGTAGGAGATGTCATGGTTTCCTTCGCTTTCTGTCAGTGCGGTCAAACCGGTCCCGTCGAAATTCAGGCAATACGCGTGGACGAAATAAGGATCCTGGTCGGGGTCCATTCCGCCTGCCCGGAAATAGATCTGTCTTTTTTCCTCGTCGACTTTATCCACCCCGCGAACAACCCATTGGCCCTTGGTAATCTGGTTTTTGACTTTTCCGGTTAATCCGTCGTAAAGATAGAGATGATTCCAGCCATCCCGCTCCGACATCCAGATAATTTCCTTGCCGTCTTCGATATCATAGCGGTATTTTTTCACTGAATAAGCAAAGAAGGTCTCCGGCTCCTCACTGATTAAGGCACGCGCTTTGCCGGTTGTTCCATCAACTTCTATTATGCGGTATACCTGATGGCCCCTTTGGTTGTATTCAAAGGTGAAGGCCCGGCTGTCCTTCCGCCAGATTGGCTCGGACATCTCATAGGGATTGGGGAATAAGCTGTGGTCAACGAAAACAGCTTTTTTCTGGTCGATTAGAAAAAGGACAGGCTGCTCGATATCGAGGGCGTCGCCGGGCTTGGCATA
>JAOUKO010000272.1 GCA_029882525.1 Candidatus Aminicenantota bacterium
GGAAGTTATTATACGGGTCACCAAATGAGCCTTGGCCTCAACAGCACCATTACCCGCCTCCGGCGTCTCAGGATGGAGCTGGACTACAGGCACAACTCCATCCGTCTTCCTGAGGGGAGCTTTCACACCAATACGTTTGGACTTCGCATGTTTTACTTTTTTTCCACGGACCTGTATGTGAAGGTCTACGTGCAGTGGAACGACGATAAATACTACAATGCAGGAAGGGAGAGGATTGTCAGCGATATTCTGCTGCGATGGATATATTCACCGGCCTGCAATCTCTATGTGGTCTACAATGATGCACGGCTGATCGGACCTGGCAATAACGAGATCGTCAACCGGACTTTGATGCTCAAGGTCACTTATTTCTGGCGAAAGTGACACTCCAGGAAAAAGCGGAAAGCTCAGAGTGGCAGCGCTACCTGGATTTGAACCCAATCTGTGGAATACTTGAGCAGCCCTTACCTCAAAAAAGTCTACGAGGAATTCAATGACCAAGGATTGGAAATCATCTGTTCCTCATTTCGTTACATTAAAGGAGACTTCTGATTTGTTTGACAGTTAGCCGTTGACTTTTTTTTGTGTCTATCATAAATTTCAAAAGGGGGATCAAACCACCAAATCTTAAAAAACACAAGAAAAAGGAATAAGGGCGGAGATGCCGGTCTCGATAGTCGGTGTTGGCAAATGTTTACCTGGTGTAGATCTGCCCGGCAGGGTGGTGACCAATGAGGAAATAATTGAAATCCTTCTTGCCAATAAGGCCATAAAGCCCGGCACTGACAAACCGTGGGGGCCTGAGGAATTAACACCTCAAAGAATCGAGGACCTTATTGGAGTCAAGGAACGCCATTGGGCAGCCCGTGATCAAAATACTTCTGATCTGGCTCTAGTGGCCGCTGAGGCTGCTTTGCAAGATGCCCAGATTGGATGGGAAGATGTGGGGATGCTTATTGTCGGCACTTCTTCCCCAGAATCTTTCTATCCTTCAACCGCCTGTTTAGTCCTCAACAAAATCGCTAAAAGAAAAATCGTATCTGGAGTGTGGACAGAAAGAGAGGCTAAAGAGAAACTCAGGATTCAGGCTTCAGACGTCCTGGCTGCCTGTACGAGCAGTATTTATGCTATTGATATTGTGAAAAATTCTCTTCTGCAAGGGGATAATGAGTATGAGTACGGCCTGGCAGTCGGTGCGGAAGTTATGAGCCGGGTTTTGGATTTCTCTGATACCAACGCTGATCTTTGGGGAGACGGGGCTGGGGCAGTCGTCCTTAAGAGAACGAACAGCAAAGCAGGCATAATCTGGACAAGTTTGGGCTCGGATTCTTGGGGCGCAGAACTCGCTTACAGCAGGGGAATGGGGACTTCTTCCCACTACATAAACACTTCGCCCAATGTATTTATTAAAGGGCATGAGGTGCAGAAGTTCGTTTTGAAGATCATGTGCGAATTGATTACGAAAACCATAGAACAAGCGAATAGCAGCCCTGGTAGGTACAAAAAAATAAAACTGGATGATATTTCCCTTTTTATCTGCCATCAAGCTAATTCCAGGATCTTTGATTTTCCGGCCAAAAAGCTTAAGATCCCGATCGAGAAATTCTATATAAATGTCGACCGCCGAGGAAATACCTCTTCTGCTTCGGTTTTAATCGCTCTTTGCGAAGCACTCGATGAAGGGCGTATTAAAGAGGGTGATTTGATCATGTTTATTAGCTTTGGAGGCGGTCTCACTTGGGCCTCCATGCTTGTAGAATGGGAGAAAAGATAAAAAAAAGCTAGATCAGGACGAGCGGTTTTCAAAATTAAGAGAAAACCTGACCGAAGATTTACCTGCCAGGCTGTTTTGACTTCAAGGAGCGGTAAAATTCCTTTAATTCAGGCTGTTTCAGAGCCAAAAAATTTCGGGATAGCTTATTTGAAAGGTCTTTTAAATCCTGGATAATTAGGCCACAGTCACCTGTTCTGAAAGGTAGATGTCCTGGACCGTATGGATGATTTCTATGCCTTGATCCATGGGTTTTTGAAATGCCTTCCTTCCCAGGATGAGACCCATTCCTCCTGCCCTCTTGTTTATAACAGCCGTCTTTACAGCCTGCTGGATATCATCTTTTCCGGAGGCTCCTCCTGAGTTGATGAGTCCCACTCTTCCCATGAAGCAGTTCGCTACCTGGTACCTGGTCAGGTCGATGGGATGGGATGTGGCAAGCTTCTCGTACATCAGAGGATGGGTTTTTCCGAAACCCAGGGCCAAAAAACCGCCGTTGTTGGTGGGCAGTTTTTGTTTGATGATATCCGCCTCTATGGTCGCGCCCAGATAATTGGCCTGTCCGGTCAAGTCGGCAGAGCTGTGATAATCCACCCCATCCTTCTCGAAGGCAGAGTTTCGCAGATAGCACCAGAGGACAGTGAACAGCCCCATCTCGTGTGCCATCTGGAAGGACTTGGAGACTTCTTCGATCTGCCTCCGCGACTCTTCAGACCCGAAATAGACGGTCGCCCCGACTCCGGCTGCGCCCATGTTATAGGCCTGTTCCACCGAAGCAAACATCCTCTGGTCGTATGAGTTGGGATAGGACAGCAGCTCGTTGTGGTTGATCTTGACGATAAACGGGATTCTGTCCGCATATTTTTTGGAGACTAGGCCCAACACTCCCAGGGTGGATGCCACGGCATTGCAGCCTGCTTCAACAGCGAGCCTGACGATATTCTCAGGGTCAAAATACAGGGGATTGGGAGCAAAAGAAGCTCCGGCTGAATGTTCCACCCCCTGGTCCACAGGAAGAATGGAAAGATACCCTGTTCCCTTCAAGCGTCCGTTAGTGAACATCTTTTTCAGGTTAGCCTGAACATCCTTTGACCTGTCCGATAGACCAAAGACTCTCTCCACGAAGTCCGGACCAGGAAGATTGAGGTAATCCTTGGGAATAGTGCGGCAGACATGCTCCAGAAGATCAGAGGCCTCTTTTCCCAGTATGTCTTTAATATTGAGTGCCACGTTCTTCCTCCTTTTCTGTTGTCCCCTTTTCTCTCAAGCCTTTGTTGACTTCAAAAAGCTTTGACAGCGAACTTTTTTGGGGAATCCCGAGTCCTTCAGGTCAATATCTTGATCAGCCGATAATACTGTTTGTAATCGATTTTTTTGGGCTGAATCACATGATCCAAAGGGACAGTGATCAATTTGTCCAGCTTAAGGCTCACGCATTTATCAGTCTGTCCCTTCTTTAAAACCTCGACAGCATAGCTTCCCAGGCGAGCGGCCAGAATCCTGTCAAAGGCTGTGGGGGTTCCTCCTCTCTGGATATAACCCAGAACGGCCAGCCGTGTCTCCAGTCCGGTTTTCTGTGATATGGTCTCAGCAACGGTGCTTCCTTTCGCTTTGCCTTCCGCAACGATCACGATCCAGCTCCTTTTTCCTGTGCGGCTTCCCTCTTCTATCTCCCTGCTTATCCTTTCCAGGTCCATTTCTTTTTCCGGAATGATGGCTTCCTCACAGCCAGCGGCAAGGGCGACTTGAAGGGCGATGTAGCCGCAGTCACGGCCCATCACCTCAACCACGAATACCCTTTCCAGGCTTGTGGCTGTATCCCTGATTTTATCCAGAGCATCGACAGCGACATTGACCGCGGTATCGGCGCCGATAGAGATATCAATCCCGTTAAGGTCGTTGTCAATAGTAGCCGGGACTCCGATGACAGGAATCTGGTATTTGGCAGCCAGAACATGGGCCCCGGTCATGGAGCCGTTGCCTCCGATAACGATCAGGCCATCGATCTTGTTTTCTTTTATGGTCCTTATCGCCTGTTTTTGTCCGGATTCTGTGAGAAATCCTTTGGAGCGGGCTGTTTTCAGGATGGTTCCTCCCAGGTTCAGGATCCCGGATACCGAACGCCTGTTCAGCTCGACCAGTTCCCCTTTGATCAGACCGTCATAACCTTTGAGCACTCCCATGACCTCTATTTCGTGATAAACAGCTGTTCTCACCACTGCTCTCAAGGCGGCGTTGACCCCTGAGCAGTCTCGGGTCAAGACACCAATCTTTTTCATGGGATAGGGTTTCCTTTTTTGATTTATCATTATATCCAATCTGCA
>JAOUKO010000271.1 GCA_029882525.1 Candidatus Aminicenantota bacterium
AGTTCGACTTTTAAAGAGCGCATCATCACCCGAAAGGAAGTGAAATTCTCGGAATACCTGATGAATAAAGCCCGCGATTTCAAACAGCAATTCATGGAAAACCCGGCTCTGATGAGAAAGATCAGCCTCCAGTCACCGGAAAGGATCCTGTGTCCGAGCTGCGGCTCAAGGATGCTGCTCAGGCCTTACAGCCTTCACTACATCATTCCCGTGGATAAATGTTTTTCCTGCCAAAAGATCTGGTTCGACGACGATGAGCTGGAGATTCTCCAGATTCTCATCGAAGGCCGGTAATTCATAAAAAATGATTATTTAAGGATTCACCTTAGAGGAAAACATAAACAGCAATGAGTAAAAAATCAAAAGAGAACCAGAGTCAAGTTACATTCCCTCGGCTGAAAATCCGTCCGGAAACAGAAGAGGACTTCACGAAAATCACAGAGGTCAATGACCTGGCCTTTGGTCAAAAGAACGAGGGAATACTGGTCGAAAGGCTGAGGGAGACCGAAAGGTTCGTCTCCGAATTATCGCTGGTTGCCGAGCTGGAGGGAAAGATCGTCGGGTACATTCTTTTCTACCCGGTCACAATCCTCTCGGCCGATTCTGAGTTCCTGTCATTGTCGCTGGGACCGATGGCCGTGATTCCCGAACTCCAGCGCCTGGGAATCGGCAGCCAACTTGTTAGCGAAGGGCTCCACGCTGTAAAGAGACTCGGACATAGATCCGTGATCGTGCTCGGGCATCCAGAGTATTATCCGAGGTTCGGGTTCAAGCCTGCCAGCCGGTGGAACATCAAGGCTCCTTTTGACGCTCCTGACGAAGCATTTATGGCGCTGGAACTGGTCGATAACGAGCTGACCGGAAAGAGCGGAGCCGTAGAATACCCCGAAGAATTCACAGACGCCTCCTAGGGCAAAGGCAGTGAGAAAAATTGGGGACTGTCCCCAATTATAGAAATCGCCACAAGCAATACTGATTTGAAATGAATGGGCCTTTTGAATAACGAGCTGAAAAAATTACTCGTACCGGAGCGAATCAGCAGGATTTGATGTGACTGCTCTGAGAGACTGAAAAGCGACCGCAGCCATGGCAACGGTAAGAGTCAACAATGATGATAAAATAAAAATCTCCAGTCCAACTCCAATTCTATAGGCGAAATTCCTCAGCCAATTAGACATCGCAAAATAAGCAATGGGCCAGCCGATAACATTGGCCACAAGAACCCACAACACAAACTCTCTCCCTAAAATCCACAATACATTTCCCGCTGAAGCCCCGAGTACCTTCCGGATACCGATTTCCTTTCTCCTCTGCTCGACAGCAAAAGAAGTCAATCCTAAGAGCCCTAAACAGGCTATAAAAACAGCCAGACCAGCGAAAACATTTATGAGTCTTCCCATGCGCATTTCAGACCTGTACTGTTTTTCATAGTCCTCTTCCATAAAACGGAAGGCGAACGGAGTATAAGGAAAGACCTTTTTCCATATCTTATTTAAATCTTCAAGCGTCGAAGGTACGTTATCCTGATGAATTCTTACCAACGCAAAACGCCAATAATCATCCGAGCCCAGAGCAACAGCCAAAGGACCTATACCCGTGCGGAGTGAACGAAAATGAAAATCCTTCATCACTCCGATGATTTGGCCTTCCCGCCCGATAAACGAAAACTTTGCTCCGACTGGAGACTCGGTCTCCATCATCTTGGCCAATGTCTCATTGATCAGAAATGCCTCCGTGGCATCAGTAGAAAACTCTTTCGAAAAAGACCGTCCTGCCGCCATTTCGATACTCAGGGTATCCAGAAAGTCATAATCCACCAGGTTCAAGGTGACGTGAACAACCTCTTCCGCATCCTTTCCCTCCCAATTCACCCCCCACGAACTGCTTTCAAAGTTAGTCGGTTCTGAATAAGCAGCCGTCACTCCCAAAATTCGGGGATGTTTCAGGAGCTCGGCTTTCAGAATATCAAATGACTTTTTCATCTCTCCACTCAGGTGAATACTTATGAGATTTTCTCTGTCCCAGCCAATTTTCCTATTGCGCATGTAATCGAGCTGGGCATAAACAACAAGTGTTCCGATAATCAGAATGACCGACATGGAAAACTGGAGGATGACCAGAACCCGCCTGAACATAGATTTTTTCCTGCCTGTTTGCACAACCTTCCTTAAAACGTGAACGGGGCGAAAAGACGAAAGGTACAGAGCCGGGTAGCTTCCAGCCACAAATCCAGTAAACAGGGTGATTCCAATCAACCCGATAACAGCCTGCCAGTTAAAAATGGAATGAAAGCTTAACTGCTTTCCTGTAAATTTGTTGAATTCGGGCAGAACCAGAAAAATGAGCGCCAAAGCCAGACCCAAGGCATAGAGTGTCATGAACAAAGACTCCCCATAAAATTGAACTATCACATGTCTGCGCAGCGCCCCAATGGTCTTCCGCATTCCGATTTCCCTGGCCCTGTTGAAAGACCTGGCAGTCGTCAGGTTCATAAAGTTAACGCAGGCGATCAGAAGAACGAACAACGCGATCGCAGAAAAAATATAAACGTAAACGATTCCTCTCAATCCTGTTGACAGCCGATAGTGCGAGCGAAGATGAATATCAGAAATCGGCTCCAGCAAGATTTCAACTTTCGATCCGGAGGTATAGTGCTGGATGAGTTTCATTATTTTCTGATTGACATCCTGGAATGACGCCTTTTCACCGAGTAAAACGTATGTCCGATAGGTATACATTCCCCAGCTATCGGATTCATACCATTCCATTTGATCCAGATGGGACCAGGGCAGGACGAGGTCAAACTGCCCAATATGGGTGTTATTAGGAATGTCACGGAAAACCCCCGTGATAATATAATCGAACCGGTTATCAACCTGGATGACTTTTCCGATTGGATCTTCGTTTCCGAAAAGACTCTCGGCCCGTCTTTCGCTGATGAGGGCGGAATTCGGCGTGCTCAGTGACGCGGCTCCCTCCCCTTTGACAAAGGGAAATGTGAAGAGACTGAAAAAAGAAGGCTCCACGACAATCATATGGCTCTCGTTGAACGACTTATCTCCGGCTGTAAGAGGCACACTTCCCCAGTAACTCAGCCTGGCTGTCTCCACGATTTCAGGAAAATCATTTTTCAGCGCCGGCCCTAACGGCGGGGGTGTAGCCACTATTTTCCTCATTTCCCCTGATGAGGGTTGATTCACAACCACTCTGTACAAACGATCATAATTCTCATGAAAACGGTCATAGCTTCGTTCGTCCAGGATCCAGAGAGCAATAAGAAGGCAGCAGGCTAATCCCACTGCCAATCCGGCAATATTGATGAAAGAATACGTTTTGTGCCTTTTCATGTTTCTCCAGGTGATAGTCGCATAATTCTTAAGCATCACCAGCCTGAAGCGGATGGCATCCGCAATAAAAGGAGGGATAGATTTAATAATATTGAGCGAAAGCCAAAAATTCGCGAACGTTCTTCCTCGATCAGTGGCAATATGCTTATATTCCTCTTCGAAATCACCTATTGTCGTATCATCGGCATATTCGGGCAAAATGAGACGAAGCAGCCAAACCAGGAATTTGGGAGGTCTATTTTCTTTGCCCATGATAAAATTCCTTATTCTGAGGAAAATTCGGGTACACCCGCCCACATGGAATCATGGAGTTCCCTGACTTCAGCTAAAGCTTTTAATCCGGATGGAGTAATTTTATAAATCCGTCTGCTTCTGCCTCCTCTTACAGGAATGGGATTATCCAAAAAGGATTTAACCAATCCTTTTTTTCCCAGCCGATGGAGAGGCACATAGATTGCACCGAATGACCAATCTTTTCCAGTAAGTTTGGAAACATGCTTCCTGATCGGAACACAATAGGCATCCTCTTTCAGCTGCCAAACAGCATGCAGCACAAGCTCTTCAGGTCTCGATAAAAATTTCATTTTCATTCCCTTTCTTGCCATTTTCCTTACAATATAAAACATATCAATCCCGATGTCAAGAAAAATTTGTTTTATTTTGTAAGGAATATAAATATTGCAGGCGCTCTAGACTCACAGATCAGCAACCTTAATAGCCTCTTCTGTAGTAAATGGGGCCTAGGCCC
>JAOUKO010000043.1 GCA_029882525.1 Candidatus Aminicenantota bacterium
CAATCGCTTTTTTAAAGACAGAGTGGAAAGAATTAGCCCCGAATCGTCCTCTTGATTATTTCTTTCTTGATGACGATTTTGACAAAGTCTACAGGCAGGAGAAAAGAGCGGGCAAAATATTCGGATATTTCTCAGTCCTTGCCATATTCGTTGCTTGTCTCGGCTTATTCGGGTTGGCTGCGTTTACCGCAGAACAGAGGACAAAGGAGATCGGAATCCGTAAGGTTCTCGGAGCCAAAACATCGAATATCGTCACTCTCCTCAATAAAGAATTCATCAAGTGGGTGCTCATGGCCAACCTTATCGCCTGGCCTGTTGCTTATTACGCCATGAGCCGCTGGCTGCAGAGCTTTGCTTACCGCACATCTATCGGTCCGGGAGTATTTGTCTTTTCAGCCGTAGTTGCCTTGTTGATTGCCTTGCTCACGGTCAGTTCTCAAGCCATTAAGGCAGCAATAGCCAATCCAGCTAACGCGTTGCGTTATGAATAAAAATTGAGGAATTTTCGCATAAACTCATATGAAATTTTGAAAAAGGTATAAAGAAAAATGGAGAAGCGAAATAGAAATGAATATAAAAGGGGGAAGTAAATGAAAAAAATCATCTGGATTTTGATATTGCTTTTTTTATTTTTATTTCTATCAGTCAGTATTCATTCCTTGTTTTGAGGATTTATGATGTTAAAAAATTACCTTAAAATCGCTTTAAGAGATCTTCTCAAAAGATGTTGTATTTATGTTAAAGGACGATGTGATATACGCTGATCCCGTGAAGTCTCTGAGGTATGAATGAGCTTTAATCTTGAATAAGAGATCGAATTTGTATAAAAACTTACTCATTGTGGAGAAAGGCTAAGAATAGGAGGCCTGATATGATAAAACTGGTCGATATCACCAAATATTATTCAACAGGATTTATCAAGACATTCGCTCTGCGGAATATCAACCTCGAGATTAAAGAGGGTGAGTTCGTGACCATCATGGGCCCTTCAGGGGCAGGGAAGTCCACTCTTCTCTACATCCTGGGCATGCTGGATAATCCTTCCAGCGGGGAATATTTTTTCTTTGACAGGAAAGTCCATAACCTGCCCGAAAAACAGCTCACAGAGCTTCACAAGCATTATATCGGATTTGTCTTCCAGAGCTATCATCTTATCGATGATTTGACGGTCTACGAGAATTTAGAGACACCGCTTTTGTACAAAAAAGTAAAAGGCTCTGAAAGGAAAGGCAAAGTGGCTGATATGCTGGACAGGTTTCACGTCGTGGCCAAGAAGGACCTCTTCCCGAACCAGCTCTCAGGAGGTCAGCAGCAGAAAGTCGCGGTGGCCAGGGCTGTTATCACCGAGCCCAAGCTCATCCTTGCCGATGAGCCGACCGGCAACCTGAACACCAAAGAAGGCGAAGAGATCATGGAATTGTTCAAGGAGTTGAATGAGGGTGGGACCACGATACTCCAGGTCACTCATTCCGAAAAAAACGCTTCTTACAGCCGCAGGATCATCAACCTCCTGGATGGATGGATCGTCGACGAGGATAAATAATAGTCGGGTTGAAAAAGGAATAAATTTTTAGTCACGATCAAATTAAGAATTCAAACCAGGAACTGATGGTAGGAAAATTATGTGTGCGAAAAAAACGGAGGTTTAAAATGCTAAAATATAAAAACGCCCTTTGTTTTGTCTTCATTTTCTTTCTTTTTGCAGGTCTTCACGCTCAAGAGAAAAAAATATCTCTCACCCTGGAAGAATGCATAACCAAATCCATGAGGAACAACCTGAATGTTGCGGTCGAAGTCTTGAACCCTGAACTGGCTGATATCTCTATCTCTCTGGCCAGGGAGAAATTCCTGCCTACTCTAACTTTTGATTACTATCTTCAGGACAGAGAAGAGCCCTCTTTTTCTCTGATTGAAGTTGCGGGTTCTGTACAGGCAGATTATACTGATTATATAGGCAGGATTAGACAGCTCATTCCCACGGGTGCTGATTTCTCGATAAGCCTGTATTCCTATAGAAGAGAATCAAACCTAAGATACCAGACCTACAATCCCCGGTACACAAGTATCCTGAGCTTTGACTTTACTCAACCTCTTCTTAAGAACTTTGGGTTTAAGATGAGTCGAAGAGAAATCATTGTTGCTAAGAACAGCATGGAAATTTCGGAAAATCAGTTCAAAGGAATCCTCATGGACACAGTTTATGAAGTGGAAAGCGCTTACTGGAGTCTGGTCTTCAGTTTAGAAGACCTTAATGCGAAAAAGCAGTCCTTAGAATGGGCCCGGAACTTTTTAGCTAAAAACAAGAGAGAAGTGGAAGTGGGGACTCTAGCTCCGATCGAGATTTTAAGCGCCGAGTCAGAAGTCGCCACACGCGAAGCGGATATACTTCAGGCTGAAGCCGAAGTCAAGAATCGAGAAGATCAGTTGAAAACAATGATCAATCTTGCTTCCGAGGAAGGGGGAATGGATGCTGAGGTCATGCCCGTCGATAAGCCTGATTTCACCAAAAAGGAAGTGAGCCTTGAAGAGGCTCTCGAAATGGCTCTTCAGAACAGGCCTGATTTATACGGAATAAGAGCAGATATAAATAATAAAAAAATAAATTTGACCTATGCCAAGAATCAGCTTCTTCCAGAGCTGAACCTCATTGCATCCTACTGGAGCCCCGGAATATCCGGAACTGAACTGCTCTATGACCCGAATGACCCTTTGGGTGACCCGATAGGCTCTTTGCCTGGCGGAGCCATGGATTCTTTCAAAGATGCCTTTAATTTCAAATTCAGGAATTGGTCCGTAAGATTAACTCTCAACGTTCCGCTTAACACGATGTTCTCCCGTGCCCAGCAGGCTCAAGCCAGGACCGAGCTGGATCAGTCGAGATTGAGGTTTAAGAATCAGGAACAGCAGGTTATTCTCGAAGTCAAGAATGCGGTTCGAGCAGTCGAGACCAATTATAAACGTTTCCAAGCCTACATGGCAGCAAGGAAGTTGGCAGAGAAGGCCCTGGAAGCAGAGGAGAAAAAGTTAAAGGTGGGTTTAACGACCCATTATACTGTGCTCCAGTATCAGCGAGACCTGGCCAACACGATCAGCGGTGAACTGAGGGCTGTTATCGACTACAATCTTTCTTTAGCTCAACTAGATAAAGTCATGGGAGTTAGCTTGAAAAATAAAAATATTAAGTTTTCCATTTTTGAATGAAGCAAAAAAGGGGACAGTCCCTCTTTGGCTTGAATGACAGTCTCTCTTACTTAAAATAAGAACGGAATGGGACGGTACCCAAAAAAACAGCCTGTCCCTCATTTTTAGAAATATCTCCATTTCCGTGATGAGGGAAATATCCGACCTAATGCGGAAGTGCGGCGTTGGTTCTTCTCTATCCAAAGCCCATGAAGGAGGGTGGGAGGGTCTTGGTAAGGATGGAGAGGAACCGTCGCTTTAGCCGATTACGTCTCCATAATTAACCGTCACGGAAATAGAAATGCTATCCTCATTTTTTTTATTACATTTTGCTTCAATCTTTTTTGTAGTATATAATAATCCAAATTTTATACATCGAGGTCTAACATGAAATTTAAAAAGTATTTTGTGGAGGGAATTCCGCGTCGGAAATTCCTCGAGGCAAGCCTTAAGGGAGGAATTGCTCTGGCAGCAACCCCCTCTCTTATGATGCAGCTTTTATCCTGCAAAGGCGTCGAGAAGGGAAGCGCCAAGATCGCCGTTGACCCTCAAGTTCTCGACAGAGTTATCCAGAAGGCTCTGGAAAAGGGCGGCGAATTTGCCGATGTTTACCTGGAAAACAGGATCTCCAGGGAGATCCTGATGGAGGAGTCCAAGTTCAAGAGTGCAGTATTCGGCATCAGTCAGGGCGCGGGCGTGAGAGTCATATCGGGTGATAAAACCGGGTTTGCTTACACTGACGATATCACCGAAGAAAAAATGATGAGAGCCGCGGAGATCGCTTCTTTCGTCGCAAAAAACGGCCAGTCTGTCGGACCGGTCAAGGTGAAGAAAGGGAGCCGGGAATCCTATGTCACGGTCAAGCTTCCCCTTGGAGCTGTCGCCGATGAGAAAAGGATCGATGTCATGAAGCGGGCCAATCAGGCGGCTCTGGATTACGACTCGAGAATCCAGATGGCCTCCATCAGCTATTACGATGAGGTCAGAGGAAGGACCGTAGCCAACAGTGAAGGCCTGCTTCTGAGCGATGAGCTGCCGTTGCTTTTCTTCATCGTCCAGACTCTGGGAGTGGGAAACAACACCCGTCATATGGGAAGAGAGAGGCTCAGCCGTCACTCCGGGTTTGAGATGTTTGACGAAGTCATTCCTGAGGAAGTCGCCCGGACATGCGCCCGGGAATCCATCGTCATGCTGGAGGCAAAGGATGCGCCTGCGGGAATCATGGACGTGGTCATGCAGAACGGCTGGGGCGGCGTGCTGGTTCATGAAGCTGTCGGTCATCCGCTGGAAGGTGATGTGATAGCCCGCCAGACCGGGGTGTTTACTGGAAAACTCGGGAAGAAAGTCGCCAGTGATGTGTTTACCATGGTTGATGACGGGACCCTACCCAATTTCCGCGGAACGACCAATTTCGACGATGAAGGGACCCAGATGAAACGGAATGTCCTGATCCAGGATGGCGTCCTGGTCAAGTACATGACCGATGTCCTGTCAGCCAAGCAGCTCAAGATGGAACGCACCGGAAACGGACGACGGGAGAGCTTCCGTTACATTCCCATCCCCAGGATGACCAACACATTTATCGAGAAGGGTAAGGATAAGCCTGAAGATATCCTGGCCTCGACTAAAAGCGGGCTGTTCGTGCAGAGTCTGAGCGGTGGCAGCGTCAACCCCGTCACCGGAATGTTCAACTTCACCTGCCGTGAAGCTTATTTGATCGAGGACGGGAAGAAGACCCTTCCAGTCAAGGGCGCGACTCTGATCGGAAGCTGCCTGGACGTCATTTCCAACATAGACGCGGTCGGAGATGACCTTGACTTCGGTCCTGGAATCTGCGGCAAAGGTCAAGCTGCAGAGGTAGCAGCCGGACAGCCCACAGTCAGGATTCGTGGTATTAATGTGGGCGGGAGCAGAGCGAGAAGATGAGCCAAGTGAAAGAAAGGAGATAACCATGGACTATAAAGGATTAGCCGAACAACTGGTCAATAAATGTGTGAAAAAAGGTGCGGACCTGGCTGAAGTCTACATCGAATCAGGGCGGAACCTGAGTATAGAAGTCCGGAACGGCGAGATTGAGACCGTCCAGGAATCTGCGACACACGGCGTCGGGTTCAGGGTTTTTGTCCAGGGGCGGATGGCTTTTTCCAGCTGTAATGATTTCACGGAAAATGCCCTGAATAACGCGATTGAAAGCGCCATCCGCTTTGCCGTCAACACGACTCCTGATGAAAATAATGTTCTCCCTGATGATAAAGGCCTAACCCAGGTCGAAGGTCTCTATGACCCGCAGATCAGTCAAATCCCGATGGAGAAGAAGATCGAGCTGGCGAAAAAAGTGGAAAAATTAGCAATGAAAGACCCCCGTATCACCAAGAGCTCGGGAGCTTCCTATTCGGAAGGAGAAGGGGAGGTATTTATCGCCAATTCCAACGGTCTCCTGAAAAGCTCAAAAGAGTCAGGATGCGGTTTCGGGGTATCCGTGGTGGCCGAAAAAGATGACCAGAAGTCCACCGGAGGAGAGTCCTGTTCCAGGCGCTTTTATGCTGACTTGAAGCCGCCAGAGGAGATTGCGGATAAAGCTGCCAGAGATGCCTACGAAATGCTCGACCCCAGGATGATCAAAACACAGAAGGCCGCGGTCATTTTCGACCCGGATGTGGCCCGCTCTGTATTGGGCGGAATCCTGGCTGCTGTTAACGGTGAGAGAGTCCTCCAGGGAGCCAGCTTCCTCAGGGATAAGATGGACCAGAAGATCGCCTCTGAGCTGGTCACCATCATCGATGATGCGACGCGTCCCAAAGGCATGCGAAGCCGTCCCTTTGATGGCGAAGGAGTCCCCACCCAGAGGAGAGTCATCGTGGATAAAGGAGTACTCAAGGGTTTCATGTACAACACCATCGTGGCTAAAAGAGCAGGCGTCAAAAGCACCGGCAATGCCTCAAGAGGCGGCTTTACCAGTATTCCCGGCATCGGAGCACACGGTTTTTACATGGAAGCAGGTCAAAGCTCTCCGCAGGATATAATCAGTGCCACCAAGGTCGGACTTCTGCTCAAAGGAATTACGGGCTACGGGATCAATCCTGTTAACGGCAATTTCAGCGGAGGCGCCTCAGGCTTCTGGATCGAGAACGGCAAGATTGCCTTCCCGGTGAAAGGATTGACTGTTGCTGGAAACGCTTTTGAAATGTTCAACGGAATCGACATGGTTGGTAATGACCTTGACCTGAATCGAAGCTTCACAGCTCCGACTTTTCGCATCAAGCTGCTGCAGATCGGAGGGGAATAGAAAAATTCCCAGGGGGATGTTCCTGAGCGGAACGCCCTATCTTGTCCTATTGGTTTCTTAGATGTTCCAGCGGTATGAGATTTTAATCAGGAAGATGTTGTCACCCGGGGCTGTGAACAGGTCTCCGAGGTCCCGCCTGAAGTTGAAATCTCCCGGGTTGGAGAAATCAGCGCGGTTCTGGGTCCAGACAAAGTAAAGGATCGAGCCCGGCAGGTATTCCCATCTTAAGACAGCTGTTCCTCGGAAAGATTTGTAGTTGAAATCCGGGTTGTAAAAGGAAAATTCCGGAGCCGGACCAGGTCCATCGGGATCGACGGAGTAATAATCGTTAGCAAAGGTGATGGTTGAGTCGCCTTCACCGTAATAGTTATAGTCAAAGGACTTGGGTCGGGCGAGTTCCTTGAAATCGCTGTACTCGCCCACTGCCAGGAAGGGCTGGAGGTAGAGCTGCAGAGTCAGTTTGGGAGTGAATGTCCAATTCAGCCTGATCTCAGTGGAAAGCGTCCTTTGATAAATGCTGGCGAATACGTATCTTTCTCCAAAAGTGTCAATCATCAACGGATCACTCACTCTCCTGACCCATTGCGCATAGGAGTCATCAACAGAATATTCCGGACCGAAGGAGAAGCTGATATTGCTTCGCGGCTTCCAGCGGAAATAAACACCACCAAACCAGGAATGACTTTCCCAGTCAGGCCTGTTGTAGAGGCTGGTTACTGCAGTCATCACTATCGGTTTACGGCTGTCAGTGCTCAATACGAAATCGACTTGATAACCATAGGGAACCCGGGCTAGAGGCCCTCCTCTTGTCAGCCTGTTGCTCACTGTTTTGGGATTATAGGCGACCATGGTTTCGAAACTCCAGTAGTTCAGGAATTGGCCTTCAGCAGCGACAAGAGCGCCTTCCCAGGTCTTGTTACCGCCGAAGTCCAAGTTGGCGAAAGGCCCTCCATACACCATCATGTTGCGGAAGACTTTCCCCGGATGAGGCCATCTGTAGGCTAAAAGCGTATGATAGTTAATAACGTCTGAAGAACCGAATTGGAATCCCATATCATTGGGATCAAAGCCAGGGGATAAAGCTCCTATGGCCGTAGTGAAAAGGAACCTGCCCTTTTGCTTATTTAAGCACAGGCGTCCTCCCCAGCCCATAAGAGATGTGGCGGTATCATCAACCTCCACATGGTCGGCATCCGGACGCTGGAAATAGTGCAAAGAGGAATACTGCAGCCCGGTTATCGCATCCTGGCTCCCTTCCACACGTGTGCCTCCAAACCAGCCGGTGATGACCCAGTGTTTCTTTTTATCCAAAAATGTCCAGCCATCGATAGCCAGGCTGAAGGCTCTCTCGTTAAGAATGGAAGCGAGTGTCTCTTTCCGTAAATCCCGCATGACCGACGTAGCCAAAAATCCGATACCTCTATCTCCTTCGCTGAACTCCTTCTGGCCGCGCAGTACGCCGTAATAAGAAAAAGGTTCAACCTCCTCATGAATTCTGTCGCCACCAGTGTCTATTTCAGCGTATTCACGGGCAGTCAGGGCGTTGATGAACCCAAAGTTCCAGCCTTTTCCCATCTTCCCGGTGAGCTTGAACGCCCCGAGAATGGTTGACCTGTCCGGATAATTTACGTATCCAGATTGGGTCACGTAGCCTTGAGGAGCCCGTCCGATCCTGCGGCTGTAGAAGAAAGTCGGTTGTGGCCAGTTTATGTTGGTATTAAAGGCGTTTCCACCATTGCCGAATTCGTCAAAAATGTTGGAACCCTCGATGAAGAACGGCCTCTTTTCACTGTAGTATGTCTCATAGGCGCTCAGGTTGATGACAGCGGGATCGACCTCGACCTGACCGAAATCCGGGTTGACGGTGGCATCCATTGTCAGATTGCTCTTCAAGCCGATTTTCATGTCGAATCCCGTATTGGCGAAGAATTCCTGTCCTGTCTGGAAAGGATTATCCGCCTCGGCAGGACTGAATTCTCCCTGGCTGACAGCGTAGGGGAGTAATTCGATATGGCGCCCTGGTCGAATGTTTTGTATTCCCACCAGCTTAGCGAACCGAGAAACATAAGCCGTATCCTCCTTGGGAATCCAGACAAATGCGACATTTTCATTCTTGCGCTTGATGATCCTTCGAAAATTGACTCCCCAGACGTATTCGCTCTGCTTCGGAAACCGGAGCTGGTTATACGGGATTCGCATCTCAACAGTCCAGTCATTCTCATTGATAAGGGTTTTCCATTCCCAGACCCCGTCCCAGGTAGTATCATCATAGATGTCATTATAGAGGGTCCAGTCAACGATGGAGCCAGACGGATTCACGGCAAATTGGTATCCAGAACGCCGGTCATAGTAGGTATCAACTGCAAAAATGAACCAGTCAGAATCGACAAAGTCATCGCGCCTTCCCAGGAGACATTTGATCAATTCAGGCTCTGTGTCATAGAGTCGGGCAGCCACATAGAGGTTTTTATCGTCGTAGGCAATCCAGACTTCTGTTTTTTCGGTCGGATTTTCGCCGTCGTGGGGATCGGACATGATGAAATCGCTGTATCCTTGTCCGTTCCAGACTTCTTCCTTGAGTTCACCATCGATATTTATCGGTTCATTCGCTCGAACAGCCTGGACCGTTTTTTGAGGCTGAGGCTCAGGATCTTTTGCTTTGGGCCCGTTGGCCCATAACAATAGAGGAAACAGGAACATGACCATGAATGCGGCTTTTTTCTTCATAAAATGCTCCTCCTGCATGTGCTTTAAAATTATCTATATCAACGCTAAGCGGTTGTCTGTCCTGCATATTTTCATGATAGGAAAAGCGAACGGGACGGACAATGAGACAAAAGTCCCCTTTTAAAAAATGGAACTTTTTTCCTATCATTTACTCGTTAAAACTTTTTGAATTTCCAAATCGATGCATCTTATTCATTACATAATACGGTGGAAATACAGATAAGGTTCACCGTTTGGCCGCGAAATTTTGGGAAAAATAGGAGGCAGTCCCCAATTTTTTCATTCCTTGCTATAAGAAAGGAAAAATTTGGGGTCAGTCCTCCATTTGATAATGATGAGTTTAATCGAAGATGGAGAGATGAGCCCTTTTATTTACCTTTCAGCCATTAACAGTCCGCGATACTAACCGTTCTCTTTTCTATTATCTCTGAGTTTGCCTACTTAAGAGCAACGGTTGTAGTCATATATCCACCTTTCAGAGAGTCATAGATCAGCTTCACGCTGCCCTTCCCTCTGACCAGGAAGCGATAGGTCACTCGAGCGAAACCGGGAACCCCGGATTCTACCCAGATGGAGTTGTCCCGGGTTTCGATCTTGCCCGTGATTCCTCGGTATTCATCGAACAAGCGGCCTGCGGCCGCAAGCTTCACATTTTTGCCTTCGATCTTTAACCGGTCTGCTCGATGGAGCTTTCTCTGCGCTGACAGGGCTGACATGGAGGGGGTCACCCGGGTATTCCTGACGGATATATCGAGCTGAAAGAGGTCGCTCTCCAGCTTTTCGACTTTGACTCCATCAAATTCGAGTATCGGGAGCTGGTCAGCATGGAATAAGCAGAAGGCTGCATTCCGGTGACAGGTGTCCGCGAGCTGGAAGAGAGGGGGAACACGGGAGCCGTATATCTTAGTACCGCCGATCTCGATATCTCCGTAAAGAGGGTGCTTGTATGGTTTCCAGTCAGCAAAATGCTCGCCCAGGAGGACCAGGTCATGATAAGTCATTTCAGCGAGTCTTTCGGCCATATAGCGCAGTCTCTGGACTTCTTCATCCTCTTCTTCCTCTTCGCCTCTCTCTCCTTCGATGGGGAAGGAGAACGTGGGCGATATATCCAGCTCATTGGAGAAAGTATAAGCGCCGAGGATATTGTAGAGGAAGTCTATGCTTCCGCCGAAGACCGTATACAGGTCTTTGTAGACGATAAGATACCTGTAGCCGGGGATGATCTTTTCGCCTTTTTTCCCGATATGGTCATAGACTCTCCTGTCGCCCATGGGATATTCACCCAGATTTTTAGCGCCAGGACCCCTGAGGATCATTCCTCCCGCATTGTGGAAATTCTGGCCTCCCATGATGTTGGGATGGGCAAGGAGAAAATCGCGAGTGGCTTTGGTCTCAGGGAAGCAAAAAGGATATTCTCCGGCTCCGTATTGAACATAATTGGGCTGCCAGTTGAAGCCGTAATTCCGGTTCATGTCATAGCCACCAAGCCTGTCTTCGTTGATCTGTCCGTCGCCGTCGTTATCGATCCCCTCGGTTCCCAGCAGGGTGTACTCGCCTTTCTGTCCCGGTCTGACGGGAATCAGGACACGGGGATCATCCGGATGCGCTCTGAACCTGCCGTTGGGGTCCTTTTTTCTCATGGTGGTGATGAATCCGTCTCCATCCAGATCCTCAGGTCCATCCTCGTCCGCCACACCGTCCTGGTCTTCATCGACGGGGATGACTCCTGACCGGTAGATTTCTTTCTTATTGACGAAATAATCCCGGCTGTCAGGATTCATGGTCGGGATGATATAGAACACTCTCTCATCCAGGAGGCGGGTGGCCAATTCCGTCTTGCCATAATTTTCCAGGAGGTACCATATAGCGTAGAGCGCGACCTCTGTTCCCTGGATTTCATTGCCGTGGATGTTTCCGTCGATGTAGAAGCCCGATTTATGCTCTTCCGGTCCAGTCTGAGGATTGTTGAGAATCACACCCCATATGTCGCGACCTTCGTAGGATTTGCCGAGGGATATCAATTTCATGAACTGGGGATTTGCCTTCTGCAGAGCTTTCAGCGCTGCTGTGAGCTCGGCGTGGTCGTAGAAGTGGTCGAAAGAGAGCTTGACTTCAGCCGCATGAGAGATTTTGGGCAAGAGAAAAACCAGACAAAAGGCTATTACGAGAAATGCAAAGAATATTTTATTCTTTTTCATTTTTTCCTCCGTTTATTGAAGAACGACTGCTGTCGTCACCGAGTCAAGATAAGGGGCTTTGGCCGTGGCCGTGACTTTGGAGCCTCTTTTCCCTCTTATCGTCCACTCTGCTTTTCCAGTGCCTCCGCTGCCATCGATAAATGGAATATTCACGATGCGGTATCCGGAAAACAGGGATTGTCCTGCTGTCAATTTCAGCTCAACCCTTATCGGCCAGACAGTTCTCGCACGCCTTCCCTGAGCAGTGGAGGTCGGAAACCAGCCTGTGTTGGTGAAGTACACAGTCACCTGATAGACGCCATCTCCCAAAGCCTCAACCTTTGTCTCTTTTAACTCGACCTGGGGAAGACGATCCATCAGGCTGATGTAGTAATCGGTATGAAAATCGATCGTTTTTTTGAGCTCAGACGGCGGTGGTATCAATCTCAAATAAGGAACGAACCCTCCGATCTCTACATCACCCAGAGTTGGATGTTTATAGGGAGCCCAGTCGACGAACCCCTTCCCCTTGAGAACTTCGTCCGACCACTTGAGTATGTAGGAATCCGGATGTTCTCCCTCCTTGGCAGCAGGCATTTTGGGCATTTTTTCTATCATTTCCACCATTTTTTCAGGCGTGATCCGGCCGGACTTGACCATGTTTTTTACCATCTCGGCTTTAAAATTCGGAGGCGCACCCTGTTCCTTGAGAAAAGCCTCGATCTTTTCGTCCTCCAGGGCCAGGAAATCCTCAGAGGACATGGTTTTGAGTTTGTCGAGAGTCAGGGCGTCCTTATCCTTGGCAGCCGGCTCTTTCTTGGGCTCGGGAACAGCCCACAGGTCCGCTGAAAATACCTGGACTCCGTACTGAAAGTAACAGTAAGCGGCAAAGGAACCCTTGCCAACGCCCTTAGCTCTGGACTCCGGATAATCAAGCTTTGCTTTTTTCTGCGCATCTTTATAATCCTTTTGTATTTCCTGAATAAGCGGCATATCCTGATTATCGATATTCATGGCGGGGCCTAAGCCGAGCATCATGGCCACAAAGCTCTCATCGACTTGCTGCCCTCCCGTGACACCGCTGGCATTAATAGCATCGACGACTTCCTTGAGAGTGTAGTCTACGTCTGGATCCAGGCCCAGGAAAGAAGCGTAGCGCTCTGGAACTCTGACTGTGGCTCCTGCGGCTCTTGCCTGGCCAGTCTGCTGCAGGTTCAGGAATGTGTTTTCCGTGGAAAAGTTCAAGACCAGGGCTATGTTTTGGTGGGAAACGAGGAATTGAAGGAGCGCAATGGATTCTTTTTGTGAAACAGGCCAGAGGCCTGCCGGCTTGACGTAGTATTCAAAGTCATGGGGAAAATTCCGGTTGACCTCCACGCCGCCCGCAGGGTCTTCATTGTACTCTCCATCGCCGTCATTATCCAGGCCCTCGGTATAGACCTTATACACTCCCTTTTCACCTTTTTTAGCATCAGCTCTCTTCATAAGGCGGGGATCACTCGGGTCAGGAATCATCGTTCCTTCCGGGTCTTTTATCCTCATCTGGGTGATAAGGCCGTCTTTATTGAGGTCATCAGGCCCATCCTCATCGACCAGTTCGTCCAGGTCATCATCCATGGGTATGCTGTTCCTGTGGCGCTCATACCGCGTCTGGATAAAATAATACTGAGCCACATCTGGATTGAGAAGAGGAGCCACATAGACTGTTCGCTTATCGAGAAGAGAGGTGACTTTTTTATCAGAGCCGTATCCGGTCAAGAGCTTTTCGATGAGGAGCAGCGCAGCCTCTGTGCCAGCCAGGTGATATCCTTCTATGTTAGCCGAGACAAACACTGCCGGCCTGGAATCCGGCTCAACGCTTTTCCCCTGAGCAGCGATCCGCAGCATAAGAATATCGCTCTTCCCGGAGCTTTGGCCGATGTTGACAAGCTTTGTCAGCTGAGGGTATTTTGTGTTCCACGATTTCAGCAGAGAAGCGACTTCATTCGGCTGATGGTAGTTGTTCAAAGCAAGCTCCCCTGTGGATGCAGCAAGGATAAGAGAAAGACTCAGGAAAAAGCACAAAGCGCAAATTAAGCGACGATACATATCACAACCTCCTTTGAATTGTAGATGAGAAGATTACAGACATCTTCTTGTTGAAATCAATATATATAAAAAAATGCCAAAAAAAAGAAGCCATGTTTTTAATATACTACGTAAAAACAGAGACTAGAGTTTCATTTAATATTTTAAATGGGTTCTCTTCCTTTCTATTTATGGGGTCAGGGCTCGACATTAAACACTGTTTTTCTGAGTCAGGTCTAATTAGGATTGATATTAGTCAATCGAGAATACAGTTATAAGTAAGGCACTAGGACAAAGCTTAATTTCATTTTGCCAGTGAATAAGCACCCGATATGAATGCCTTCCTCTATTGCTTGAACCTTTGTCCTGATGATAGATGTCTACTGTCGAGCCCTGACCCCTCTTTTACTCTTGTTTTTCCTCTCTCTTTGTATAAAATAAAGAGCGTTTCATACAGAGAGATAATATTCCAATAGGTTGATAAAGGAGGAAGGATGAGAAAAATCAAACCCTTTGCCGCGCTAGTCATCATTCTTTTATTTTTTTGTTTGAGCTCGAGAACATCCGGCCAGAGTGCTGAAGAGATTGGCGAGTTATTTGAAAAACTTGACTGGAGATGCATAGGACCCGCGGTCATGGGCGGACGCACAGTGGATATAGATGTGGTGGAAAGCCAGCCCTGGATCATCTATGCTGCCATCGGTCCCAGCGGCGTCTGGAAGTCTGAGAACAACGGACTCACCTGGGAACCAGTTTTTCACAAAGAAAGCACGGTTTCGGTTGGAGATATTGCCATCGCTCAGCTCCAGCCTGATATTATCTGGGTCGGCACAGGAGAAGCGACCTGTAGAAACAGCGTCACCATAGGAGATGGCGTGTATAAGTCCGTGGACGGCGGAAAAACATGGAAGCATATGGGCCTGAAAGAAACCCGTCATATCAGCCGGATTGTAATCGACCATCAAAACCCGGCTGTTGTTTACGTGGCAACCATGGGCCATCTCTGGGGCCCAAACGAGGAGCGTGGAATATACAAGACCACAGATGGGGGAGAAACATGGAATAAAATCCTCTACGTGAACGAAGATACCGGGTTTGCCGACCTTGCCATCGACCCTTCGGACAATCAGATTCTCTATGCAGCCGCCTACGACCATCGACGTCTTCCGTATTATTTCCGGAGTGGAGGACCGGGGAGCGGGCTTTACAAGACTGCAAACGGAGGAAGAACCTGGAAAAAGCTGACCAGAGACTTGCCCGAGGGCATCATGGGCCGGATAGGAATCGACATAGCCAGGAGTAATCCTGATGTGGTCTATGCCCTCATCGAGCATGAGGACGGAGGCATCTGGCGCTCTGAAGATAAAGGCGAGACCTGGAAAAGAACCTGCGACAACGAGATGTACAAGCGGGTCAACTTCAGACCCTTCTACTACAGCCAGATTCGTGTTGACCCCAGCGATGATAAGGTTGTTTATGTTTTCTCCGGGGGAAGCTTTGTCTCCAAAGACATGGGCAAGAAATTCAAAGCTATTTCAGCCGGCACTCATCCGGACCATCATGCGCTCTGGATTGACCCATCCAATCCCCTTCACCTCATTGACGGGAATGACGGCGGAATCGATATCAGCTATGATGGCGGAAAAAACTGGCATGCTGTCCAGAACATCACTCTGGCAGAGGTGTACCAGCTCGGGTTCGACATGAGAAATCCCTATTACGTTTACTGCGGGCTTCAGGATAATGGCAGCTGGGGAGGTCCGAGTGCCACCGTGGATACGGCGGGCATCACCAACGATGACTGGTACACAATAAGCGGGGGAGACGGTTTCTACGTCCAGGTTGACCAGACAGATCCCAACACCGTATACACTAACTACCAGATGAACGGTTTATCCCGATATGATATGAGGATAGGCAGGGGCAAAACGATCAGGCCGCTGGCTTCCCTCAGCAAGGCTCCCTATCGTTTCAACTGGAATTCTCCGATACATATCTCTCCTCATGATCCTAAAACTGTCTATACGGGCGGGAACTTTCTCTTCAAAACCGTCAATGGAGGGCAGTCCTGGGATATCATCAGCCCTGACCTGTCAACCAATGATCCCGAAAAGCAGAAAGACTCGGGCGGACCCATCACTCTTGATAACACGGGAGCCGAAATACACTGCACGATAATCACGGTATCCGAGTCACCGGTTGTTCCGGGAATCATCTGGTGCGGCACTGACGATGGAAACGTCCAGCTGACCCGCAATGGCGGGAGGACCTGGAAAAACGTGGTGGAGAATATCCCGGACCTTCCCTTAAACACCTGGTGTTCACGGATAGAAGCTTCCCATTTTGATCCTGGAACAGCCTATGTTGCCTTTGATGGGCACAGGTCAGAT
>JAOUKO010000273.1 GCA_029882525.1 Candidatus Aminicenantota bacterium
GGAGAGCGAGCATTACCCGCAGATCAGCGAGTGTTCCCACTGTCACAGCCAAGAAAGTCTTACCTCAGAAAATACTTCAAGATACAACCATTCACTTGTTTTTGAAAACAAATTCAAATGCGACAAATGCCACAGCCACACCATCGTCGGAGACGGAGAAGTTCCCCGGGAAAACTGTTTCAAATGTCACTGGGAAACTGACAGGTTGGAAAAATTCGACGATACTGACCTTATGCATTCTACCCATATTTTTTCTCACAAAATTGAATGCAACCAATGCCATCTCGAGATCCAGCACAAGATCGTGAAAGACATTGAGGCCCTGGCAGATTGCCGGACGTGTCATACGGATTACCATAAAGCCCAGAAAATCCTTTTCACCGGTGAAGGGGGGAAGGGCACAGCCCATCCTATGCCCAATGTCATGCTGGAAAAGGGGCTGAGCTGCAAGGGCTGCCATATCTTCCATGAAGAAAAAGGAGGCCAGGTCATAAAAAGCGAGACGTTTACTTCCAGGGCAGCAGCGTGTGAGTCCTGCCACGGAAGAGGTTTCTCCAGGATTCTGAGGGAATGGGAGATCTCAACCGCGAAAAAATTAAAACAAATCAAAGATGTCTATGCCAAAGTCCGCGATGAAATTGCCCGCTCCGGACACACGAACAAGGAAAGGGCCCAGAAAATGGTGGAGGAAGCTGCCTTCAACATCGATGTCGTGGAAAGGGGAAAAAGCGTCCACAACATGACGTATTCCCTGGAGCTGCTCAAGGCTTCCTATGATCTCCTGGTGGACGCTCTGGGCCGCATCAAATCCACCTATCTGCCTGAGGCTTTTACCGGCGCTGCCGAAGAAGTTCCCACTCAATGCTCCAGCTGCCATGCCGGGATCGAAGAAATCAACACTCAGGTATTTGGCCTGAATTTCCCTCATAAAGGACATCTCACGGAACAGAAAATCCAGTGCAGCGTCTGCCACTCTAACGCCCGAAAACACGGAGAATTCATCGCCACAAAGCAGAGCTGCGCTGTCTGCCACCACAGGGACTCAAGCAAAGATTGCACGATCTGCCACCAGCTACAAACACAATTTTACAGGGGAAGTCTGATTGCCGGTGAAAAAATCCCTGAGGATATGATGTTTGAAGCGGAAGTGGACTGCTCCGGATGCCACCTGGACTCCCGGAATCAAATCTACCGCTCTGATAAGGATAAATGCCTCGACTGCCATGAGGAAGGCTATGACGAGATCTTCCTTGGATGGCAGAATTCCATAAAAGAAATGGTCAGCAATCTCGAATCCTCCTTAAAGGAAACCATGGCGCTCAGGCTTTCCTCGGCTCAAAAAGCGGAAATCCAGAAAATGGAACACATTCTTCAAAAAATCAAACTCGACGGAAGTCTCGGCGTCCATAATTTCTCGTTCATCGAAGAATTCTTGACAAATTCCATAAAAACACTAAAATCTTTACAAAAAGAACTTCCCCATGAATAGAAGAAATTTCATCAACATTTTTCTAGGTTCCAGCCTTGTAGGGACGATCGTCTCTTTTCTTTACCCTGTCGTTCGCTTTATACTGCCATCCAGAAGAATCGAGGCCAGCATTAAAAAAGTGACTGCAGCCAGGCTGGGTGAGATGGCACCGAACAGCTATAAAATCTTCAAGTTCGGAACCACGCCCGGAATACTCATTCAAACCAAGGAAGGAGAACTCAGGGCATTCTCTGCTGTTTGCACTCACCTCGCCTGCAATGTTCTTTATGAGAGCGAAACAGAAACCATCTTCTGCCCCTGCCACAACGGAAGGTTCGACCTCAGTGGAAACGTCATCTCCGGTCCTCCTCCCGCGCCTCTCGAATCATACAGCGTGGAAATATCGGGAGAAGAGATCATCATCTCCAGGAAGACATAATCCGATGAAAAAATTTCTCAAAGATGCCCTGACTTATATCGACGACCGCTTCAAGCTGTCTGCCCTCCTCGAATTTGCCAAAAAAAAGAAGGTCCCTGAACACAAGCATTCGATCTGGTATTATTTCGGAGGGATTTGCCTGTTCCTTTTTATTGTCCAGGTCATCACCGGCATCCTCCTCCTTCTCTACTACAGCCCTTCTGTTGACTCCGCTTACGAAAGCGTTCAAACCCTGATGAGCCGCGTCAAATTCGGCTGGCTTATCCGCTCTGTCCACAGCTGGTCAGCAAACATCCTGATCGGGGCGATCTTCATCCACATGTTCAGCGCATTTTTCCTCAGAGCCTACCGTAAACCCCGGGAGTTCACCTGGATCAGCGGTTTTTTCCTGCTTCTTATCTTTTTCGCCTTCGGGTTCAGCGGGTATCTTCTTCCCTGGAACGAGCTTTCCTTTTTCGCCACCCGGGTCGGAACCGACATCGCCGGCACTGTTCCCGTGATCGGACAATCCATCAAGACCTTTATCCTGGGCGGACCTGAGATATCAGACGTCACGCTTCCCAGATTCTTCTGGTTTCATGTCGCCATCCTTCCTTTATTTACAGTAGTCATCCTCGGAGTGCATCTCGTCCTGGTTCAGGTCTTAGGCATGAGCAAACCCCTAAGCCTGCCAGAAGACAAAGTCAGAGAAGTCCCTTTCTTCCCCAATTTTATCCTGAAAGACATGCTGGGCTGGCTGCTCATCCTGGTGCTGGTCGGCGTGCTCTGCGTCTTTCTTCCCTGGGAAATCGGGCAAAAGGCTGACCCTTTTGCCGGGACACCGCTGGGGATAAAGCCCGAATGGTATTTCACCTTCATGTTTACGACTCTCAAAATTATCCCTTCTCATATACTCTTTGTCGAAGGGGAGGTTCTTGCCATTCTCGGGTTTATGGTGGGCGGCTTGCTGTGGATGCTGGTTCCTTTTCTGGACAAAAAGGCCTCAAAGGAAAAAAAGAATCCATTTTATACATGGGTCGGAGCGTTCATCCTCCTTTACATAATCGTCTTCACGGCTCTGACCTATCTTTTACCTGATTTGTAGAAGAACGATGAAAACGAAACAAAAGAAATCAAGTCCTGTTTTTTTGCTGGTGGTTCCAGCTGTTATGCTTTCTGCCCTGGCACTCTATTCCCAGACCAACAGCTGTATTGCCTGTCACCGGGAGATGGGAGATGAGCTTGCCATGCCTGTAGAAGCATTCAAGCTGGATGTTCACCAAGAATTCGGCCTGAGCTGCAGCGACTGCCACGGTGGGAATCCAGCGGAAGAAGGCGTCGACCTGGCCAAAGACGGGACTTTTGAAGGCGCTCCGTTGAGAGAACAGATTCCCGAGTTCTGCGGGTCATGCCATTCGGACTCCAGCTATATGAGGAACTATAATCCCAACCTCAGAGTTGACCAACTGGACCTCTACCTGACGAGCGAGCACGGGAAGCTTCTCAAAGAGGGTGATGCAAAAGTCGCTGTCTGTACGGATTGTCACGGCACTCACGATATTCTGGCTTCCAGCCATCCCAAATCCTGGACGTTCCCCTGGAATATCCCTGATACGTGCGGCCGATGTCATGCCGATAAAGACTTCATGAAAGGCTACAGGATCCCCACCAATCAGCTAGAAGAATACGAGCAAAGCGTGCATGCTTATGCGCTCTTTGAAAAGAAAGACCTTTCTGCTCCCGTCTGCAACGACTGCCACGGGAACCATGGCGCCGCTCCGCCCGAGGTCACATCCATTGCCTATGTCTGCCGGCAATGCCATACCAGCACAGGAGAGCTTTTCTCAAATAGCCCTCACAAAACAGCCTTCGACGAACTGGGAATCTCCGAATGCGAAGCCTGCCACGGAAACCATAAGATCTTTCCCTCTTCGGACAATATGCTCGGCACAGGGGAAAAAGCCGTGTGTATTCAGTGCCATGACCCGGATTCCAGACCTTATGAAATGGCATCCCGGATAAAAAAGATGCTCGACGAGTTCATCGAGAAGACCGACTCTGCCCACAGCTTACTGGAGCAAGCGGAAGGAAAAGGCGTGGAGGTCAGCGACCCGAAGTTTAAAATCAGAGAGGCCGGTACACTGCTGATCATGGTCAGGAACCTCACCCACAGTCTTGATATCCCAGCCAT
>JAOUKO010000274.1 GCA_029882525.1 Candidatus Aminicenantota bacterium
ACTTCAAATCATGGAGAGAGGGGTGCCGTAGAAGAACATGGCCGATGTCTCTGGTGAAATGACAAAGAATATCTTGGAAGCCGATTTGCTTTCCCGGCACGCTCTGAAAAAGCTGGCTGGCTCTTTCGAACCGGAGGTAGCCAGCTCCTTTATTCTCTTTACCGCTGCGGGCAAAATTGGTGACCACAAGATAGCCATCAGAAGCAGAGGAGGCATTGAATTTTTCACAGCCGTGGTTGTGAACCTCGTAGATAAAGGCTTTTCCCGAGGCATCCATGACGCCGTAGTTTGCCCAGCTTCCCAGCTCAGGCCCCAGATTGGCTCGTATGTATTCTTCAAAATCCTCCACTGTCCGGCAGGTCCTCAGGGCATCCGCCATGATAATGCCCTCCAGATCATTCACCTCTCCCGGCTTTTCGGGAAGGTTATAAGCAACCGTATTCATGATGGCAAAGCCGGCGGAATTCAAACCCGCCCAGGCATGTCTTCCCGACGTGGAGCCGGCATTCACCAGAGCGAGATAGTTGAAAGGGACTGCCTTGACATATACGACTTTGTTGGATAGAGTGCCCGTATCCCTGTTTTTCCAGAGAATGGGAGCACCGTCAGCCGTTGCCAGAGGGCTGATCACGGCAGCGGTGCACTGTTCCCTGTCGGCTTGAACCGAGGCCGGGAACGCGAGCAGGAAAATGACAAACAGAAGAGCAATTGCTGATTTTGTCTGTTTCATGAATCCTCCTTTAAAGGCGCAAAGAATAATTCCCTTCGGCCTTTCATAGTTCGCGTTCATATTATATTTTTTTCCCGATAAAAAGGCATGAAATAATCTGGCAAGTTTTACGTCTCAATAATGTGAGGCTAAAATGACAAAACCTGATTCTCCCAAAAAACATGGACATGCAGCCGGAATTGGCCGTGAGGGCGAACACCCCTATGGAGACCTGGGACAGATCATTATTTTACTCGTGTTTCTGGCGATATGGATACTGGATTCTTTTGTTTTTCGATTTTCGACATTTTTATCTCCTCATGTTCCGCTTTATCTCCGGCTTATTCTTGTGGGCTTGATCCTCGTCCTCGCTGCTTATCTTGTTCGCTCAGGACACAGGGTCGTTTCCGATGAAGTCCTCTCCTCCCCCCGCCTCATCACAGACGGCGCCTTTTCCCGTGTTCGTCATCCCCTTTATCTGGCGGCACTCCTGTTCTATCTGTTCCTGATTGTAATGACTCTGTCCTTGATTTCTTTGCTCCTCTTCATGGGCATTTTTATTTTCTACAACGGCATTGCCGCCTACGAAGAAAAATTTCTGGAAAAAAAGTTCGGACAGGATTACAGCGATTATAGAAAAAAAGTATCCAGGTGGATTCCTCGCCTTTAATTTTTTTTCAAGTTTTTGGAAACCTTTTCTGCTCCTGCTGCGTCTAATTCATTGAAGTTTGAATTTTTCGAAGTGTTATGTTACAATAAGTACTTCGAAAATTTCGAAGTGCATGTTTTAAGGAGAACCGCATGAAAGTTTTCACCAAAAAAGAGGAGCAAATCCTCCTTTCCATTTACCATCTTGAAGATAAGGCCTACCTAATCCCGATCCGGGAAGAGATTAAAAAATACACGGGAAAAGAATACTCCGTGGGCACGATCTACGCCCCTTTGAACCGCTTGCACGTTTATGGGTACCTGACAACATATATCGAAAAGCCAGACGCTGCGATGGGGGGCAAACCCATCAAGTATTACAGGCTGACAAAAAAGGGGTACGCAGCGCTGGAGGCTCTCAAAAAACAGAATGAAATGATGTGGGAAGGATTCAAAACACCTGCATTCGAAGACTAGCGCCGAAATGGAAAAAGACCAGAAAAAGATGCCTGGAATGGCCTTATGGCTGCTGAGGCGCGTCCTGCCCAAGCAGGATTATGTCTATCTGAACGGCAATTTCGAAGACATGTACGCTTCCAGGGTACACGCCGAAGGCCGTTTGAAGGCCAGAATCTGGATCTGGGGGGAGATCATCAAATCTCTCCCCGGATTTCTGTACGCTTCGCTCTACTGGAGGATGACGATGTTCAAAAATTATTTCATCATGACCCTGAGAAATATCCGCAAACACACGCTCCATTCGGTCATCAACGTCACAGGGCTTTCTATCGGGATGGCCGTCTGCCTTCTCATTTTTCTCTGGGTTCAAAATGAATTCGGGTATGACCGGTTTCACTCCAATAAGAATGAAATCGCTCAGGTGTATTCTGAAATGTTGCACTCGAGCGGAGACAGCCGGATTTTCATGGGCTCTTACTACCCGCTGCTAAAGGTCCTTAAGGAGGAGTGCCCTGAGGTTCGAGAGGCTATCCGCTATGAATCGGCATCAGGACTGCTGCTGAGTCACGGTGAAAAACAGTTCACGAACGATGCTATCGGCCTGGCCGATTCTTCCTTTTTTGAAATCTTTTCCTTTCCCTTTACCCAGGGCAATCCGGCAACCGCACTGGCAGAAAACTACTCCATCGTCCTGACAGAAAAGATGGCGAAAAAATATTTCGGGAGTGAGGATCCGCTCGGGAAAACGATCACTCTGCTCAACGATTTTGATCTCCGGATCACAGGCGTTATACAGAATGTCCCCAAACAGTCCTCTTTCCAGTTTGACTGTGTCATGCCCTACCTCTTGAAATTCGCGCCGGATTTCCGAGAGCCCGAGCACTGGGGAGGAAATCCGCTCAATACCTACGTCCTGCTGCGTAAGGATGTTGACCATCTTGGAGTGGAGCAAAAGATCACCGCGATCGTGGAGAACCACACCCAGTGGGAAACTGCGAAGGTCACATTTCACCTGCACCCCCTGACAAAAAAACACCTGTACTCCCCCCAAGGAGGGGGCTTGATCCAAACCCTGTTGATTTTTTCTGCCATCGCCCTTTTTGTTCTGTTCATCGCCTGCATCAACTTCATGAACCTGAGCACGGCCAAAGCTGCCACCCGGGCAAAGGAAGTCGGGATTCGCAAAGTTATCGGAGCGAGGAAGAGCGACCTCATCCGGCAGTTTATCGGCGAGTCCCTGATGATCTCCCTCGTTACCTTGTTGATCGCGATCGCTCTTATGGCGGCCTTTCTCCCGACTTTTAACGCACTCCTGGGAAAACAGTTTTCGCTGCGTCTCCTGCTCAAACCGGTCGTTGCCCTTGGATTTTTGGGAATAGCGATGTTCACAGGAGCCCTTGCCGGCGCTTATCCGGCTCTGTATCTTTCGTCTTTTCAACCCGGGAACATCCTCAAAGGTTTGGTCAGGAGCGGAACTAAAAGCTCCCTGCGCAGAATCCTCGTCGTCGTGCAGTTTTCACTCACCATCATCATGATCATCAGCACGGTCGTTCTCTTCAAACAAATGGGATTTGTGATGAGCACGGACCTGGGATTTGACAGAGAAAACCTGGTAGTGCTGCGGATGAGTCAACGGATGCAGGAGAGCTTCGAGCCTTTTGGAAACGAGCTGAGGTCAAATCCTCAGGTCCAAAGCATTACAAGAAGCCTTCAGGGGCCATGGCATATCGGGTCAACGGTCAGCGCTGTGGACTGGGACGGAAAGCCGCCGGATGAGACTTTCAGCATGCACTGGGATTATGTGGGATACGATTATTTTGCAACTTTTGGCATGGAGATCATCGAAGGCCGGGCGTTCTCCAGAGAATATCCCACAGACCAAAAAGAGGCCTATATCGTGAACGAGGAGGCGGTGAAAATGATGGGGATGGAGTCGCCAGTCGGGAAGCGGCTCTCGGTCTTCCAGAACGATGGCCGAATCATAGGAGTCGTGAAGAACTTCCACTTCCAGCCGCTTTATCATCCGGTCAAGCCCTTTGTTTTTATGCTCAGGCCCGGCTCCGGTTCTCTGGCATTCGTCAGGATACGACCGGAAAACATCTCGGGTACCTTGGATCACATCACAGACACAATGAAAAAATTCGATCCAGGTTCTTCTCCAGGCCCCATCTTCTTCAACGATGTTCTCACCAACTACATCTACACCACAGAGAGGCAGGCGAAAAAGATTGCCGGATACTTCACTCTGCTCGCCCTA
>JAOUKO010000275.1 GCA_029882525.1 Candidatus Aminicenantota bacterium
AAGAGGGCCCTTGATTTCCCTCGGCATCGAAGCTTGGGGAGCGTAGAGCATCGTCCGGGCACCGCGGATCGACAGCGATCCGGTATGGAAAGGGGAGAGATGGGATTCAAAGATTCTGGCTCCCGTTTTGATGAATTCTCTGGTTATCTCTTCTTCCTGGGGGAAGTCCAGGACCTTGCTGCTTTGGATGGAGTATTTATCCGGAGGATAAGCAAAGAGTGAATCTGGGTCAGACCGGACTTTGTCTCTCATTTTTTCTAAGTTCACGCCCAGTTTGCGGGCAAGGCGGACGATGTAGCCGGAATTGTTGGCAATACAGAGAAGAAAAAAAGCTTCCTGGAGAGTGCGTCCCCTGGAGAAGGCGCCGTGAGCCTGAACCAGTGTCACCGGATGCTGGGCGAGTCTCTCTGGGATTGTTTTCACCATCTCAGGCGATCCGCTCGGGACCTCGAACCAGTCCACTGGCACCATGCCGTTAAGATGATAATAACCGAGGGGATCGACCGGAATGAACGGTTCTGGCTGACTGGGTTTTTCTTCATCATCAAGAGTGGCGATGATGAGGTCTTTGGTATGGCAGTGCATAGAGGCGTTCGCATTTTTCTGGGAGAGTATCCGGGCATGAATGTCCGACTCTGAGGATGCCTTATAATAGCCGAAATCGGTCTCTGTCGGCGAGAGAAAGCAGATCTGGCTCGGCTCAAGGTCTCCCTTCTGAGAGCCGGTGGCCGTAATGGCCATCTTCACCTGCCCCTTCTCGTCCGTCCACTGGACAGCCATGTTCCCGCTGTGGCTGTCCTGGATGTCACAGAGAAGCGAAGCCCGGCCCACCGCCTGAAACAGGCGAATGAGCTCTTGGTCAGCCTTCCATTCTTTTCCGGTCATTTTTTCCTTCTGCTTATTTTCAGGGCATTGAGGAGAAAGCGGGGCGGCTTTCCCTGATTATCCCAGCCGCGGACTCGATAATAATCCCTTTTCATCGTGTCCATCGTTTTTTTGGAAATGGATTTATCTTTGCCTTCCACCTGTATGGTTTCCGAACTGAAGCGCTCCGGAAGAGTATCCTCTTCAGGCCTCATCCCTGCCTCCAGGTTGAAGAGTCTTTCCAGGGTGGCAATTCTATTGGCAATTTCTTCAAGCCTGGATGTGGAAAAATCCAGCCCGGTGACAGCGCTCACCATCCGTGACCAGGGTTCAGTGGAGAAGGCAAAACCGGTGAACCGGCAGATTCCGAGGCTGTCCTGGATGATGCCCAGGTTCTGCATGTTCATGATGGCAATCGGGGACTGGAGCAGGCTGTACCGGGGGATCTCCTTTGTCCCGCCGAAAAAGGCAAGGGAGACGGCGTAGCCTCCTCTCAAATGACAGGCACCGGTCGGGGAGGTCATGTAGCCCAGGGCTTGAGTGTATGAAGCGCGAGGGTCGTAAGCGGGTATTTCCAGCTTTTTCACCGTCATGGAGAGCTCCGGATATTTATAGAAGCTTGCCAGCCGGAAGGACCCATCAGCCAGCTTGTCTCCAATGCCCTTTCTCGATACAGTCCAGTCGACCATTTGTTCAAGTATTCCGGCATTCCCGAAGCGAAGCACTATGCCATCCGTTTCTTTTTGACTCAAATACCCTTTTTCGAAGAGTTCCATGGCACAGGCAAGAGTGCCGCCGAAGCTGATGGTGTCTATCCCCAGCTCATTGAGGCGGTAGTTAGCCATGGTGATGGCTTCAAGATCGTAGATCCCGCAGTCGAGTCCGGTCATCACCATGGTCTCGTATTCCGGTCCTTCACCTTTTTTATCTCCGATGCGGGTATGTCGCTGGCAGGCGATCGGACAGAGAAAGCATCCGCCCGGCCGATCGAGTATTGTCTGGCGCAGAGTCTCCCCGGAGATCTTGTTGAGGTCTTCATCTTTATGCCGATTATCCTGAAAGTTATTATGAGGCAGCATCTCCATGATATTGATCAGTTTGAGGAGTCCGGAGGTGCCGAGCTCCCGCATCAAACGCTTGGTGATCGGGGCTGCTTTCATCAGGTAAAGAGCCTGGTCCAGCCCGGATTGAAATTTTCCTTTATCCTTTAACTGGGTCTTTTCTTTGCCAGAGACGCGGATGGCTTTGAGGTTTTTGCTGCCAAAAACAGCGCCACAGCCAGAACGGCCGTAAGCCCTGTTTTTATCGTTCATGACTGAGGAGATCAGAACCAGGTTTTCGCCAGCAGGCCCTATGCACAGGATGCGGGGACGAAGACCTGGCTGGCTGTTTGCGCTCAACTCCTCAGTCGTCCGATGAACATCCAGTCCCCAAAGATGTTTGGCGGGGACGATTTCCACTGTGTCGGGAGAGATATCGATCATGACCGGCTCTGCTGCTTTTCCTTTGATCACCAGAACGTCGTATCCAGTGGCTTTGAGGAGGCTGGCCCAAGTCCCTCCGCAGTTGGAGCTACCGATCACTCCGGTGAGCGGGGATTTGAAGACCATGTGTCCGCGGCAGGCAGTAGGGGCTCGTGTCCCCAGTAGAGGGGAGGTGGCGATGACCAGGATGTTTTCCTTTCCGAGTGGATCGCATTTGGGGTCAATCTCATCCATGAAAAGACAAGTGGCCAGCCCTCTCCCGCCCAGGTAGTCTTCGGTCATCTGAGGATCAAGGGATTTGTAGTTTACGCAGTTTTCAGAGAGGTCGATTTCGAGAATCTTACCGTGGTAACCGAAGGAGGAAGGGCGGCTCATGCTGCTGTTTCTCTTCCCGAATTTTAGGACATAAGCATACTAAATCAGGCAAGTCAAGACAAGGACTTGCTGGGCTTGATCATGGTTTCTTCCGGAAAGGATGTCTTTCCTCTGTCCGACTGGCAATGTTGTCCCTTGATTGGATAGGGGAATTTTGGGCGGCGCACGTGCTAGAGGAAAAATTTGAACTAGAAATTTTCTTGTTTTCAAGATATATTTCTAAGATACAGTTTGTTTTTAAGATGTCTTTTTTGATGAATGAGCTGGATTGAGGAGCAAGCCTAGGATGAAGAAGTATCAGCAATTGATCTGGCTGTGCTTGTTTTCTGGACAATAGGCCGGATTGGGCGCTAGCTGGAGAGACCGGGTCGAGTTCTTTAACTTGAGTTCACATCCTCAGCGAATTCACTTGCCAGATATAGCCTTATGGATTTTAATAACAGTGTTGGTTTTTATCGCTGCTTCTGGCAAAATGAGAGAAAACAAACTTCGGGACTCGGTAAAAAGCGGGTGTCCAAGAGTTCCCAGGAGCCTTTGAAAAAAGAGGAGTGAGTCATGAAGCCGTTAAGGTTCATTTCAATCTGCGCCTTTCTTTTAGGTGCTTTCTTGCTGCTGACCGCCCAGAACCAGTTGATTGTCTCCATCGAGGAAGTGCTGGCCATCGGAGATAGCTACGAGGACTTGTTGTATCAGCGGCCCGGTTTGACAACCGATAACCAGGGGAACATCTACATAACCGACCTGGAGAATAACCTGATTAAAAAATTTGACCAGAACGGAGAGCTGATCAAAGAAACCGGACTCAAATATAAAAGACCGGCAGGGCTCCAGGGACCGAGCCTTATAAAATACCATGACGGTAAGATCTATGTTTCCGAAGTTTACAGCGCTGGTATTCTCATCTACGACGAAGAGCTCCAATACCAAGCCAGGATTCCGATCCTGTTCACTGTGACGGATTTCACTATCCTCCCTGGAGAGCGGATTGCTGTGACAGCATTGAAAAGGGATTATGAAGAGCGAAATTTCATTTCTTGCATCTACATCTTTGATTTTGAGGGAAAAGAGTTGGACAAGATCGTCTATGCCCGAGAGAGCAAGCTGACGATGATGAACATGGTCAATTTTCTGGTCGACAGAGGAGGGGAATTTGTCATGGTTTATACCTGGCAGGATAAGATCGAAAAGTTGAATAAGAAAAAAGAGGCTGAAGAAGGAGGGGCAGAAGTCAAAGAAGGTGAAGTGGAGAGCGATGGCATAGAGATCCTCTGGACGCAAACCCTACTGGACCAGAGAAAAGTGAGAATAAAGTCCGAACAGGATTCAAAAGCCACCTTCGGGGAGTA
>JAOUKO010000276.1 GCA_029882525.1 Candidatus Aminicenantota bacterium
ATTTTGCTGCCCGGAAAGTCGGGCCGAAACAGTAGACTTTGCCGAAGGCCATGGCCGTGGCTTCGTTGTAGAGCTGGCCGCTCTGGCTCAGGTAGGCCTTCTGGTCGAAGTACTCGGTTTCAAAGAGAGTGGTGGTTCCTTCACAGGCGCTGGGAGTCAGGATCGGAGTGTCCATTAAACGAAAGCCCCTGCCGTCGAAAAAGTCGCGGATGGCTTTGACCAGCTCGGTCCTGACCTGGAGCAGGGCGTGCTGTTTTCGTGAGCGAAGCCACAGATGGCGGTGTTCCATCAGGAAGGGCGTGCTGTGCTCCTTGGGGGTAATCGGGTATTCCTGGGCCACCTGCAGGATGTCTATTTCCCCTATATCGATTTCGAATCCACCCGGAGCTCTTTTGTCTTCTTTGACCAGGCCGCGGACTATGAGTGAAGATTCCTGGGTCAGCGAATCGAATTTCTTGAAGAGCGGGTGGTCTTTTTCAGGCTTGAAGATGGTTCCCTGGATGATTCCTGTCCCATCCCTTATAAGAAGGAAACGCGCCTTGCCGCTTGACCGCTTGTTGTAAACCCATCCCCGGAGCTCTACATCCCGGTCCTTAAACCGAGCGATGTCTTCGATGTAAACCCATCTCATTTCTGGAAAATTATAAGAGATAAAAGCGCTAAGGTCAAACCGTTTGATATCTCAGCAAAGAATTTCTCTTTCCGTAACGAGGGAAATATCTGACCTGATGGAGAAATGCGACGCCGATTCCTCTCCATCCTTGCCAGGATCCTCCCACCTGCCGCCATGAGCTCCGGATGGAGGGGAATCGGCGCTGTAACAGATTACATCTCTATAATTAACTGTCTCGGAAAAAGAGAGGCTTCCGGTTTCTCAAGCCAGGAGACCTTTTCAGGTCCAACCGTTCTCGTAGCCGGTTTGATACATGGCGACTATGTTCTCAGGGGGACTGACAGCCTGGATGTTATGGCAGGGGGAGAGGATGTAGCCGCCTCCTTCTCCTAGAATCCTTAAGTTATCCAACACTTCTTTTTTCACATCTTCCACCGAGCCGAAAGAGAGGGTAACCTGATTGTCCATCCCGCCATGAAAGATGACCTTATCGCCAAATTCCCGTTTGAGCTCTGCCCGGTCCATGTTTTTGCAGCGCCATTGGATGGGATTCAGGATGTCGATGCCGATCTGGATCAGGTCAGGCAGTATACGCCGAATACTGCCGTCGTTGTGGTGGAAAGCTAAAGCGCCAGCCTGGTGGACCAGGTCTATTACTCTTTTCATTCTCGGAAGGAAGAACTCCTGGATGTGAGCTGGAGAATAGAGAAGGTCGTTCTGGCCTCCCATGTCCTCAGCCACATAGGAGAACATCACTTGACCCGGGATCTGTTCGTGAATGCGCCGGATGTTCTCAAAGCCCAGGTGAAAAAGCTTATCCAGGCAGTAATGGACGATTTCCGGGTTGGTGACCAGGTCCAGGTAAGACTGCTCCTCTCCCCGGAGATTTTTGTAGACCAGAAAAGGTTCGCAGCAGCCGCCATGTGTAGGGTATTCCTCGTTGCCCGCAAGTTGGTCCTTTATCTGGCTGTAATCCCACCAGTCAGGGTCAGGCCAGGTGTATGAGCGTTGGATGTCTTTGACTGTGCTGCACTGGGCAAGAGGGTGAAAGACGCATTCTTCGTACTCACCGGTCCCGTAGTTCACCATCTCATACCTGCATCCAAATTCATCACAGCCGGAAGGAATAGAAGGCCCTGAATAGGAGGGCTTGACCTCCACCGAAAAGTCCACGTGCAGTTTTTCCAGCATCTCTCTCTTGCTGCTGCACCCCAGATGTTTCATTATCTTTTGGCTGGCTTCAGGTGTTGCCCAGTAGTCCATCGGAACTCTGTCGGGATTCTGCCGCCGGAGCACGGCCAGCCATCTCTCCCGAGGGCTCATCGTCTCTTGAGGCATCAGTTTAGCTTACCATAAATTGGGGTCAGGCTTCAGTAATTTCAGTGATTTAATGCCGAGTGTTGGCCCTAACATTGACAGGATAAGGGTTGTATGATAAGTGCAAGAAGAGCGTTCGGATGAATAAATCTATATTCCCCTTGTTGAGGCGTGATTGCGGTTCAGGGAGGATGAATGATGAATGAGAAAAAAGTAATGGGCACTTACACAGCAGCCAGAGAGCGGTATGCTTCGCTGGGAGTGGATATCGATAAAGCTCTCGAGGCGCTGGAAAAAATCTCTATCTCCCTCCCTTGCTGGCAGGGGGATGATGTCAGCGGGTTCGAGAAATCAGCTGCGCACTCAGGCGGGGGTGGCATTCAAGCGACAGGGAATTATCCGGGAAAGGCAAGAACAGCCGAGGAGCTGAGGATGGACCTGAAGAAGGCCTTTTCTCTGATCCCCGGCCGGATGCGCTTAAACCTGCACGCCATTTACGGGGAATTCGGTGAAAGATTCGTGGACAGAGATGAGATCAACCCTGAACATTATAAAGGATGGATCGACTGGGCCAGGCAGGAGAAGGTAAAGCTGGATTTCAACGCCACCTGTTTTGCCCATCCCAAAGCCGAGTCGGGTTATACCCTGAGCAGCAAGGATAAGGAAGTCCGGGAATTCTGGATAGAGCATGTCAAGCGCTGCCGAGAGATCAGTGCCTTTATCGGCCGGGAGCTGGGAAGCTTCTGCATCCATAACCTCTGGATCCCGGATGGGTCAAAGGATTTTCCGGTCGACCGTTGGACTCACCGCGCCCTGCTGAAAGAAGCTCTGGATAGAATCTTCGCCAAGGAATACATTCCTTCCGAAATGAAGGACTCGCTGGAGAGCAAGCTCTTTGGTCTAGGCAGCGAGGCTTTTGTCGTGGGATCTCATGAATTTTACATGGGCTATGCGCTCTCCAATGGCGTCATGCTCTGCCTGGATTTGGGGCATTTCCATCCCACAGAATCTGTCGCAGACAAGATTTCCGCCCTGCTCCAGTTTTCAGATGAGATCCTCCTTCATCTCAGCCGCGGTGTGAGGTGGGACAGCGACCATGTTGTCATCCTGAATGATGAGGTGAGAGGCATAGCTGAAGAGATCGTGAGAAGCAATGCTCTGGATAAGGTGCATCTCGCCCTGGATTTTTTTGACGCCAGTCTGAATCGTGTCGGCGCCTTAGTCATAGGTGCCAGAGCGGTTCATAAGAGCTTTTTGCCGGTTCTTCTTGAGCCTCGAGAAAAGCTTCAGGAATTTGAGAATGCAGGAAATTACTTTGGCCGGTTGGCTCTTCTCGAGGAGCTCAAGACCCTGCCTTTTGGGGCAGTCTGGGATTATTTTTGTCTTAAGATGGACGTCCCTGCCGCGGAGTCATGGATGGAAGAAATCCAGCGCTATGATGCAGAAGTGACCCGCAAGCGGGGCTAAAACAGAGAAGCTGTCTGACCACGGATAAAGTCCGGTCTCATTTTTTATCTTCCTTTGCCCTTACCATCTTTTGGCTTTCTTGGGCTCCATTTTTTTGAGGTCGAGTCCCAGCTCCAGAGCGCCTAGGCGGTAAAGGCATATCTCCCTCACCGATGACGGGTGATGGAGAACCTCGGAGAGAGATTGGGCTCCCACTCCCCAGACTCCTCCTCCTCTTAAGACCACAACCTTATAGTCATGCAGGAGCCGGAGGAAAAGGGCAAAGTCGAACCGGGGAGGAAGGACCGGGATGACCAGGTAGAGGAAACTCCCCTCGGCATCGATGGGCACGATGCGGTCGCTTGGCTCTGTTTCTCCCTTGGGAGTGGAGCGGGAGAGTGCTTCAGCCTCAGGTATATAGCAATGGATGACGGTCTGGAAGTTGCTCTCCGAGTAGATGTTTTTATGGGTTTTCATCTCGGGAGTGTCTGATTTTTCCGGAGAAAGAGGGATCTCCAGAAGAGGGCCCTTGATTTCCCTCGGCATCGAAGCTTGGGGAGCGTAGAGCATCGTCCGGGCACCGCGGATCGACAGCGATCCGGTATGGAAAGGGGAGAGATGGGATTCAAAGATTCTGGCTCCCGTCTTGATGAATTCTCCGGTTATCTCTTC
>JAOUKO010000044.1 GCA_029882525.1 Candidatus Aminicenantota bacterium
CAGAGTGGGATTACGACGGGGCTATTGCTGACTTTGATGAGGCCCTCAAGCTTGACCCAAGGAATGCATTTGCTTTGAGGTGCAGGGGAGACGCAAAGTTTCAGGTCGAAGATTTTGATGGAGCAATCGTTGATTACAGCCAGGCTATCACAGTCGATTCCCAATACGCCATCGCCTACTTCAACCGCGGCATCGTCTTAGAAAGAAAAAGAGAATATTCCCGGGCGATCAAGGATTATCAAAAGGCGGCCGAAATCAGTCCACGACTCAAAAAAGAAGCTGAGGCACGAATTAAAATATGTGAGTCCCAGCTGAAACGGAAGTGAAAAATCCCGATCTGTTTTTAAGGGCCGGATAAAAGAGGCAATTAAGCGAATTGAATAAATTGGAGGGTAAAGCATGAAGAAAAAGAGCAATATTTTAAAAAAATGGGCGGGTATCTTTTTTCTAAGTTTAGTTATTGCCGTATCATTTTCTGCCTGTAAAACTGAAGGAAAACTGTTGGATATGACCTATACCTATGATGAGGACACGATCTACTGGCCGACTGCAGAGTCTTTTAAACTGGAGAAGGTCGGCTGGGAGATTTCAGAGGGAGGCTGGTGGTACGCCTCCAATAACTACAGCGCCTCTGAACATGGCGGCACTCACGTTGATGCTCCCATCCATTTTGCCCAAAATGGGCGCACCATCGACCAGATTCTTCTGGAGGAGTGGATCGGGCCAGCGGTCAAGATAGATGTGACCGAGAAATGCGAAAAAGACCGCGACTATCTTCTGGTTGCGGACGACATCAAGGATTGGGAAAAACATCACGGGAGTATTCCTGCTGGAGCCTGGGTCATCATGTATACTGGAATCGACACCAAATACTACCCGGATAAGAGAAAAGTTCTCGGGACGGAAAAGACAGGGTTGGATGCCCTTCCTGAATTGAGTTTTCCCGGTTTCTCACCTGAATCTGTCGAGTTCTTGGTCAATAACAGGAACATCACGGGGATAGCCATCGATACTCCCAGTATCGATTGCGGAAAGTCAAAGGATTTCAAAGCTCATCAGGTTCTCTGCGGAGCGGGTAAGCTGGCTCTGGAGAATATTGCCAATGTGGATAAGCTTCCCCTCTCCGGAGCGATGCTCTACGTCATCCCCATGCCGATCAAGAACGGAACTGGCGCGCCAGCGCGGATTTTCGCTGTCCTGGATTAAAAAAGGGAAACATTTCCAAGGAGGACTTCCTATCTGGTTCTGTTGATTTTTTAAGCGTCATCAAGAGCAGAGTGTCCTCCCAGTGAACATCTCTATTTTTTGACAGCTCACTTTGCGTTTGTCATAATTCTATAAGAGGGATATTCGAGGAGATAATGAGATCCATAAGTAGAGATCAATTCCTGCCTTTAAGATGCGTATTGAAATCGCTCATTTTCGCTTTCTTATTTGTTTTTCCTGTCCGATTCATGAATCCTCTTCCTTCCAGCCTCAGCGAAAACAGCGACAAAAAAACGCTCGACATGATCCTTGAAAAGACTGGCGATTATTGCGAGAGAGTCAAAAATATGGCGTTGTTCTATGTCTGTAAGGAGAAGGTAGAGGATGAGAGATATTTTCACCGAAAAAGGAGTCTTATGAATTTCAGCCTGTCCTCTTCGGAAAGATTGGAACCCAGACGAACGCGAAAAAAGACCTATACCTATGATTATCAGCTGGTAAAAAAGGGGAAAGAACTCAAAGAAAAAAGAATCTTGTTGGAGGAGGATGGAACGGAGAAGCATGAAGAGAATGTTGAATTCAGACCGGTTAAGTATTTCGGCAAGTATGTAGTCTACGGTCCGGTTGGTTTCCTGAGCAAGTACTGGCAGCAGCATTTCAAGTATGAGATTTCGGGAAGGGATGTTGTCGACGGTAAAAAGGCGATAATCGTCCAGTCTACTCCAAAAATAGAAAGAGAAGAAAATTGTAATTATGGAAGGGTCTGGGTGGATGATAAAGATTTCAGCATTTTAAAGATTGAGTATGATCCGCGGTCCATAAAGAATTATGAGGATGAACTGCTCCTATCTCCGATAGGTGAGTTAAGAAAGATCGTTAACTGGACTGTGACCTATGGATTCGAGAAAAAAGGAGTGAGGTTTCCCAGCCAGCAGCTCGTTCAGGAATTCTATGTCAATAATGAAGGTCAGAAGGTCCTCATGGAGAAAATATCCTTCGACTATGTTGATTATAAGTTTTTCATCGTTGAGGTAGAAGTCAAATATTAAGCCTGATCATTCCTTCTTATTTTTCATGTATCCACAGACACAGAGAACAATAAAAATCCAGATTCTTTTGTTTTTGACAACGGAAATTTCATATGTTATAAGCTTTTTTTAGCTGGGTTAGAGCAACCATGTCCATACATAGAAAACACGGAAGAGAATTTCATTTTATCTCTTCTTTTTATTCCTCGAAAGAAAACTTAGCTTTGGTTATTTTGGTCTTCATTTTCGTTTTAGGTCTGGCCTGTCCCGTATTCTCAGAGGAAATTGTCTTGATTCACTCGAATGATACACACGGCGTATTCAAACCTTACAAAATCAACATCAATGGAAAAGAGAGACCGGTTGGAGGGATGGAGGCAGCGAGTCATTACTTGAACGAGATCAGAGCCAGAGAAAAAAATGTCCTGGTGATCGAGAAAGGAGACCTCCTGACCGGAACTCTGGCCACAGAGATTGAGTACAAGGGCGTGGTCGGCGGCGCGATGATGGAGTTCTTGAACAGGTTGGGCTACGACATCTGGTGTCTTGGCAATCATGATTTTGACAAGGGGCAGCCTAATGCCCTTGCCCTGGCCAAACTGGCCAGATTTCCGACGGTCATGGCCAACATTGTTTATAAAAAAAGCGGTAAACTCTTTTGGAAAAAGCCCTATCGTATTTTGAAAATCGGAAGGTTGAAAGTAGGAATCATAGCTGTGATGGAGGAGAACTTTCTTATAGAAGTGCAAAAGGAGAATGTGGAAGGTCTGGATGTTCTTCCGATCATCCCCACTCTTGAGTCTTACATCCCTCGACTGGACAAAAAAACCGATTTGATCGTGGTCTTGTCTCATGGCTGGTTTGAACAGGGAGTACACATAGCCGAGAGCGTTCCGGGAATCGACATCGTCCTGGTAGCAGCGGAAGACGGACAATTTAAAGAAGTCAACGGCGTCCTGGTCCAATCCATGAAGGGCCATCTCAGGACATTCGGCTATTTGAAACTAGAAGTTGAGGATGATAGAGTCGTGAATTACGAGAAAGATTTGGTCTGGCTATGGGCGGATGTCCCGTTAAAACCTTCACCCCAGGTTTCAGCCCTGGTCAAAGAAGTGAGTGAGAGTATCGGCCTGGAATACACCAAAGTCATCGGGAAAGCTGAAGTCGACTTGACCATCAAATCCTATCCCAGAGAAAATTCCCAACCTGAAAGCTCACTGGGAAACTGGATCACCGATGTCATGCGCTGGAAGACAGGCGCCCAGGTCGCATTTCACAACAGCGGGGCAATCAGAGCCAATATCATGGCCGGACCTGTGACCAAGGGACAGATTTTTAAGGTCGCTCCTTTTCATAACATTCTGGTCGTCTTTAAACTCACCGGTCAGCAGATCAAAGATGCCCTGGAGTATGACGTGGAAAGAGGCTGGGACAGGCTTCAGGTTTCGGGTCTCAGGTATAAGCATTATCCTAAAGAGGGTAAGCCTTATGGGAAGCGGATTTTTTATATTGAGGTTGACGGTGAAGTTTTGCTTCAAGATGGGAAACTCCTTCTCCCGGATAAAATCTTTACCGTTGTCAGCAACGATTACCTGGTCGGGCAGGCGAAGGATAAATACTTTGGCTTTCCAGTGAAACATGCTCATGATACAGGTCTGCCCCTGGATAAGGCCATGGTAGAATGGCTGGAGAAGCACAAAGTCCTTGATTATAAGATTGAAAAGAGAATAGAGCTGATCAAGTCATCCCGTTAGATTGGATTCTAAAAAAATTCATTTTTCTCTAATATCCTTTGTTTGACATCTTTTGATCTGAATCTTCAGTTCCTTTCTCAAGGATCGGTTTCTATAAAGGAAACGGATTTGAATAAATTCGATAGAAAAGGAGTATAGAGAGATGGAATTTATCAGGAGTTTTATATCGGAGGGAAAAGTGGATAAGAAAGTCATCGTTATTCTCGTCATCCTATTTCTCCTTTTTACTTTCCTTCTCTGCCAAGAGCCAGAAGACCTTCCTCGGTCCGACAGCAAGAAGCTATACCTCTATTTCATGGGAGAGGAAGCTGGCTATGAGGAGTACGAATGGATCGAACAAGAGGATAGATATATCCTTCAGGCCAGGGGAGAGCTGACCAAACCGGCCTCTCTTATCACGGAGCTGATGCGTATCGAGATGGACAAGGAGTTCAAGCCTCTGTCTTTTCATTTCAAAGGCAAAGTGAGGGGCATGGAGCAGGAAATCATGAGCACGGTCAGCCAGGGTGAGGTGAAGAACATAATCAGAGCCGGCGAGCAGAAAAGAGAGATGACATCCAAGATTTCTTCTGATGCATTGATCCTGCCCAACAGCTTTTTCTCTCCTTACCTTGTTCTTGCCAGGAAAGCCGCGGGTTTGAGAGAAAAAATGACCTTCAAAGCCTATATTGTGCCTCAAATGGAGGTCAACCTGACTGTCGAACCGGACAGCAAAAACCCGCGCCTTCTCCATCTCAACCTGGTCGGGGTCAAGATAGATGTCTTGACTGATGATGAGGGATTTATGGAGAAGGTTTCCGTTCCTGGCCAGATGTTTGAGGCTCGCGCGGCAAAGCTTGAGAAAGAAGAACCCGCTGAAGAAAAAGAAGAGGGAACAAGATATGAGCTGGCTGTCGGAGGGTCAAAGGTTGGGAAAGGATCATTCACTCTCGAAGAGACAGCTGACGGGATTTTGATAAAGGGCAAAGCACAGCATGCCATCGGACAGCAGAGTTTCGATTTCCAGTTTGAAGAGAAATTATCGCCAGACTGGAATTTAAAACAGGGCTTCTTGAAGGGGAAGGTGAACGAGGAGGAAGTGGAATTGAAGGCCAAAGCAGTCGGAAATACAATCGAGGTTTATGCCAGAGAGGGAGATAAAATCTCAGAGAAAAAATTTCCTTTCAGCGAGGATGTTGTTTTCTCCACCGAGAACTTCCTTGTCGATAGTCTTCTTCTTGTCAGGAAGTGTTCGCTTCAAAAGAAAAAGAAGCTTTACTCTCTTGCCATGCTGTGGGGATCCTATTATTTAGGCGAGCCTTTGCTTGTTCCTGTGACAGTGGAAAATGAGGGAACAGAGAAACTCGAATGGAAGAAAGGACAGTTGGAGACAGCCAGGTATTTCGTGAACCACTCTGGAACGACGGGCGGCTATATCTGGGCAGATGGGGATAATGTGCTGAAGATTTCCTTTCCTTTTGCGGCCATGGAAGTTTTTCATCAGGATTTTGTAGGTTTGAAGACAAGAGAGATATCTTCGCCCGTAATCACTTCGGATAAGTATGTCTCAGAGGATGTCACCTTTCCTTCGGGAGAGATAAAGATGGCCGGAACCTTGACCATTCCCGAAGACGGGCAGGAGAAACATCCTGCAGCTGTCCTGATCTCTGGCTCTGGTCCCCAGGACAGGAATGAGGATACGGTCGGCCCAGGAGGGCTCAAGCTGGGGATATTCAAGCAGATCGCTCATGTCCTGAGCGAGAACGGAATTGCGGTTTTGAGGTATGACGACCGGGGAACAGGAAAGAGCGGAGGAAGTTTCGCCGAAGCCGGTCAGGAAGACCTCATCCAGGACGCCAGGGCCGCTGTTTCCTATTTGAGGACGAGGAATGACATCCGCCAGGACAGGATAGCTCTTGTCGGCCATTCTGAAGGGGGCATAATCGCGCCCAGGATAGCGGCTGAAGACCCCAAGATCTCTGCTATTGTCCTCCTGGCGGGAACAGCCAAAACCGGAGATGAGGTCCTGAGAGAGCAGTTTGGCTTTCTGCTTGATTCCATGGAGGTTCCTGATGACCAAAAGAAAACAGCCCGGGTGCGCTATGAGAATCTGTTCAAGGTCATAAGGGATGAACCTGTGGATAAAGAAGCCGAGGAGAGCCTCAAACCGCAGGTCGAGCCGCAGCTCAAATGGCTGCGTTCTTTTGTGGACTATGATCCTTTATCCGTGCTCGATACCATTGAAGCCAAGGTTCTGATCATTAACGGCGGAAAGGACAAGCAGGTTTTTCCTGAGCATGCGAAGATGCTCCACAAGAAGCTGAAAAAGCTCAAAAAGAGCGTCACCCTGAAAATCTACCCTGACCTGAACCACCTGCTCATTCCTGCTGAGACAGGAGCTTATGCTGAGTACGCCAGGCAAACCATGGAAGGACGCAGGCTCAGCCAGAATTTACTGGATTTTCTCTCCGGCTGGCTGCACCGCGTCCTGTTTTCCAGGAAGTAGGGATGAATTTAAATATCAGCGTTGATTATTGCCCATGTTTCAATTTTATTTTGCGCAGGTTATCGTCAGCATAGAAAAGACAGGAAAATTGCTTCGCTACAGCCGGATTTTTAATGCGATTCCCTTAATTCTCGATGCCGGAAGAATTAAAAACCTTATGAGGAGCAGTTCGTATTTATCATCTTGCAGGAGCTGATCAGGCGCGGTGTTGAAGTGAGATAAGAGAATAGAATAAAATGAAAATGAACTATAAAGTAAACAGGAGAAATTGAATGAGAAAATATCTGTATCTGACTTTGGTCTTTTTTATTGCTTTCTCCGTTTTGAGTCAAGCACACGGAGAAAAAATACAGGTCAAAACCGTCGATGGAGTTAAAGTTATCGAGAATCCCAAGGAACCGGCTCCTCCCAAGGGGGCGCTGACCAAATTGAGTCTGAAGGAAGAATTCTCTCTCGGGCAGGGAGGAACGGATGAGGAGATGTTTTCAGAGATAAGTGGCCTTGATGTGGATAACGACGGAAATATCTATATCCTGGACAGGAAGGAAAGGAAAGTTAAGATCTTTGACTCGGAAGGAAAGTTGTTCAAGCAGTTCGGAAAAGAAGGACAGGGGCCAGGGGAGATGAGCATGCCCTTATCACTTCAGATTACTTCCAATAATGAGCTGGTCGTCGGGGATGCTCTCAACCAGAGGCTGACATTCTATTCTCTACAAGGAGAATTCCTGAGGGCGCTTTCTACAGCTAAAGCTTTTGGCCTATCCCTTCCTGTTTTTGATTCTCAGGGAAATATCGTCGGCCAGCAGATTGTGACGCCTGGGAGTGGAGAGACCAGGATCATGCAGGAAGCCAGAAAATATGACGGCGAGCTCAATCCGCTGTTCACCATCGCCTCGATTGACATCACAAACATAATTCAAGGAAAGATCAACCCCTTCCAGTTCATTATTTTTTACCAGTTGGGAAAGGACGATTCCATTTTTTTCAGCAACCTTGATGAATACGAGATCAAAGTTTTAAATTCGGATGGAAAGCCGGTGAAGAGAATCCTCAAAGAATATGACCCTGTTAAGGTGACCGAGAAGGATAAGGAGGAATTCTTTGAGCGGCTGCCCGGTGAAGCAGCTCCGGTTAAAGATAGAATAGAATTCCCCAAAGAATATCCCGCTTATCAGAATTTTACCCTTGACGAGCAGGGAAGATTGTTCGTGAGGACTTTCGAACGGGGGAAGAAAGAAAGGGAATTTTTCTTTGATGTGTTCGACCCAGAGGGACAATACATAGCGAAAATCCTATTTAAAGGAGAGCCTCGGGTCTGGAAAACACAGAGATTGTATGCTGTCGATGAAGACGAAGACGGGTTTCAGATCCTGAGAGTCTTCAGCGTTCGCTGGGAGAAATAGCCCGTGATCTTTGTCCTGACCGGTCCTGTGCACTCTGGAAAAACAACTCTCCTGGAAACAGCAGTCCACGAATTCAGGAAGAGCAAGGTCAAGATTGATGGTTTCTTGAGTAAGGCTATTCGGGAAGGGCAGGAGGTCATCGGATACGATTTATTTGATTTGAGAGAGGGGAGTTCCGTCCCTCTCCTCCGCAGAACAGGAGAGAGAGCGTGGCAGAGAGTTGGATCTTATTTTTTTCTCCCGTCTGGCCTGGATGAGGCGGAGAGGATCATCCTCCGCAGCAAGGATGCGGATCTTTCTGTTATGGATGAAATCGGCCCCTTAGAACTCTCAGGAAAAGGTTTTTGGCCGGCTTTGAAGCAGGTCCTGTTCCCTCCTCAGACGGTTTATCTCATTGTGGTGAGGGATAAAATCTTTGAAGATTTTCTAAATATCCTCGGAAAGAGCCAAACCAGTGTGTTTGATGTGAGAGACGAGGAGACTCTTTTTCGGTTGACTGAGGAAATCAGGGAAATTGTCCAGAGTAGATAGCAGCGCCGGTTCTCCTCCATCCTAGCCAAGACCCTCCCACCCTCCACCATGGGCTTCGGATGGAGGGGAACCGGCGCTTTAAAAGATTACACCTTGATAATTAACTGTCGCTGAGATAGAGGTGCTTCCAAGAAGATTTAAAGCGAAAAAAATAGTGTTTCTCTTTTTTTGATGTCAGTTCTTTCACCTCATGGAATTCAATTTAAAAAGAGTCTTTTCTTGAAAAAAAGAGATAAAAAACCTAAGATTCAAATACTGTGAAAAACATTTTCGCTCATCTGGCCCAAAAGCTGAAGGAGAAGCTGCCTTTAGCTCTGGCCACGATCATAGAAACAAAAGGCTCAACTCCTCAAGTCACTGGTGCTTCGGCCTTGTTTTCTTCCAAAGGGCTCCTCGTTGGGACTCTGGGAGGAGGCATTTTAGAGGCTGATGCCCGGAAAAAAGCGCTTCACGCCCTCAAAGAAAAGACTTTTTTTCTTTTCCGTTTTAGTCTGAGGGAGGATGTCTCTTCCAAAGAAGGCGCCATCTGCGGTGGAGAGGTCAGGGTCTTGATCGATGGCGCACCTGAAAAATACAAAGATGTGTTTCATGTGTTGAGTCGGTCCCTCTGCCAGCGGAAACCGGGGATACTGGCAACATTCATCAATGAGCATCCTCAGGAAAAGGCGTCCATTCTGAGGTTTTGGATCGAGAAAAAAGTGAAGTACGGGACTGAGATGGAGAAGCATTTCTCGTTTTTTCAGAAAGAGATCAAGGAAGTGTTTGGCGAGGAAAAACCCAGGCTGATGAAGATAAGGGAGAACATCTTCCCCGAGAAGGCCATGAATAACCTTCTCTTTCTCGAGCCTGTATTTCCCCTGCCTCAGCTCTTGATCGCTGGCGCAGGGCATGTCGGTCAAGCCCTCACTCACCTGGGAAACCTTTTGGATTTTGAGGTGATTGTTGTTGACGACCGGACGGAATTCGCGAATGAAGAAAGGCTGCTTGATGCAGACCAGATCATCGTCGATGATATCGCCAAGGCTGTGGGCAAATTTCCCATTTCCTCTGACACCTATGTGGTCATCGTCACTCGCGGGCATCGTCATGATGCCGCAGCTCTCCGGGCCTGCATATCCTCTGAGGCGGCTTACATCGGGATGATAGGAAGTGTTCGTAAGGTTGAGCTGATGCGGAAGGAGTTCCTGGAGGAGGGATGGGCGACGCTGCGCCAGTTCGGACGCGTTCATGCACCGATCGGACTCCCCATTTACTCGGAGACGGTGGAGGAGATCGCCGTGAGTATCGCTGCCCAGCTGGTCAAGGTGCGGCGTCAAATCCAGGGTAGAAGAAAGGAGAGCAAATGATCTGGACAATAATATTGGCTGCCGGAGAGTCCAAAAGAATGGGAGAGCCCAAGATGCTTCTCCCCTTCGGTGGGAAGACCATCATCGAGGCTGTAGCGGAAAGTGTCGTATCCTCAGAGGCAAATGGTTTCCTCATCGTTTTGGGAGCAGAGAGAGAAAAGATTAAGGAGAAAATCAAGGATTACGGTATAAGAAGCGTTTTTAACCCGGATTTCCAAAGCGGGATGCTTTCCTCTGTTAAGTGCGGATTCAAGGCCGTCCCTGAAGGAACCCGGGCGGTCCTGGTCGTCCTGGGAGACCAGCCCCGAATCTCGAGCGGCATCATCAACCAGCTCATCGAGGCCTACAAAAAAACTGGAAAAGGAATCGTTCTTCCTGTTTTCGAGAGAGAAAGGGGCCACCCGGTCATCATTGATATGAAATACAAAGAGGAAGTGGAAAACCTGAGACCGGATATCGGCCTCCGCGGCACAGTCTACAGCCATCCCGAGGATATCTTGGAAGTTGAAGTGGACACTCCGGCGGTAATCCAGGATATCGATTACGAGTCAGATTACGAGAGAGAACTCAAGAATGAAGAGCCGGAATCAAAGAAGGATTGATTTTTTGGGTTGAATACTGCGGGATGAGCAGCTTCAAAGTCGGTATGTTTTTAAATGATATAATCCTGTAAAACCGAACATCCTCATCAGTGTCACCAACCGTTGTCTCCGAAGCGTGGGTTGACCACGTTGCTGAAGACAGACCCAAAGCGGAAGCTCAGACCTATTTCGATAGAATAACGATAGCCTGATTCGAGTTCTCTTTGTTGCAATAATATTTCTTCCAGTGTGGCCCCTTCTCCGGAAATGGATAATTGATCACGAATCCTCTCATAACTTCCCTCTATATCCAAAGAAAGTCCTTTGTAAATCCGCAGGGACAGCTCGCAGGATAGTTCCAACCTGTTCTTGGCGAGGTCATGAAAATAGTGGGAGCCTTCCAGGGAGAATTCGGCTGTTCCCCAGGGCTCATTCAAGTCCAGGGTGATGGAGAGAGATTCATTGAATAGATTTTCCGAGGTCTTGCCGTACAATGTTTCTTCCCGGTAGCGGTAGGAGCCATACCCGATCCTATACAGGATGCGGAGCTGTCTTCGGGTGGACTCAGAGTAAGGAAAGAAATTGTACTCTATGGCGGGGTGTATGGAGTAAGCAAAATCTATGTTCCTGTAAGTTGATGAGGAGAGTGAGACCCATCCTCCTAAGGACCAGTGTTGGCTGATGCTTTTGACATACAGCGCGTCAAAGTCTCTGCTCTCTGAGATTTTGGAAATCGTCTCTCCTTCCACTTCGTAGTAGGTCTCCTTCTCGTAGTCGATATCGAGCCCCATCCTTAATTTTGAGGCGGGTGTAATCCGGTTGGCAGAAAGATTCCCTGAAAGCTCTGTTGATTTTCGCTGCTCTTCTCCGTAAAAGTCGCTGTAAAAACCGACGTTGAAAACCCAGAAATTCCACTTGTCTTCCACGGCCGTCGGTTCCACTTCCTGTTTGAGCAGAAATGAGATTCCTTTGGCCATGGGTGTCCGGGCCACGTAAGGCCCCAGCCCCAGTCTTAAGGTCTGGGCCAGTCCCTGCCGGATTTCATCCTCTGTGTCCGTTGCGTTCGAAAAGAACTTCAGTGTGTTTTGAAGGTCTTTGTAATCCTTTTGGCCGATAAAGGCAATCGTGTATTCTCTCCCCTCGCTGCCGGTTCTCTGAGTAGTGATAAGTATGTGAACGTCTGCTTCTTGCCGGTCCCAGACGTAATTCACAAAAGTGATTTCTGTCCGGATATAATCAATGTCACAGCTGTCGCAGTCGATGAATACCTTCGGAGCACTCTTTTTCAATTCTTCGATTGCGAATGGTTCCTCCTGGGAGTATGAGTTTGAAACTGAAATCAAGCACATTAAGACCAGACAGATAAATAAAACAATGCGTTGCTTTAGCAATTTGAGTCTCCTTTCGGCATTTTTGATGTTTCAAATCCAGAATATGCCGTGTATTTCGTGATTTTTCTTAAATTCATAGTATGCATCACTTTTTGAACGCAAACTCCTTGTCTGTCTTCCGTAGATTAGAGAATCGGAAGTTTTTTTAATCTATCTTCGGCTCAGCGGTGACGACGGCTAAGGCATCGTGAGCCCTGAGAAAAAAACCGGTTGACCGAGAAATCCTAGTCAGAAGAGGAGGAGTGCCCTTTTAGATTTATTGAATCGGGCTTGACTCTTAAATCCTTGTTCACTCCGATTCTTCTGATCGAAATAATTTTTACATAAGGGAGAGGACAGCTCGCGAGAGAACGACTTCGATGAGCTCTTTTTTGTATCCGTTATCCTTTAATGGCCGCGCTTCCTTCAGTGCCTCTCCTGCCGCTTGTCTGAGGAGATTCTCCGTGACTTTTTTCCCTTTGATCAGGTCTTCGGCTATTTTCAACCGCCAGGGGATAGGAGCCACTCCTCCCAGAGTGATCCTGATATCCTTGAAGGCTCTTCCTGAGACCGTTCCTTTGACCGCGGCGGATACGACGGCGAAGTCCCATGTTCCCCGTTCTTTGAATTTGAGGTAGGTACTTTTTTCTCCATTCTTTGCCTGAGGGATCCTTAACTCGCGCAGGACTTCATTCGGTTCAAGAATGTTCTCTTTTCTGACGTTGACCTGAGGAAGAGTGAAAAAGTCCGCCAGAGAAATGGTCTTCTCTTTTTTAGGAGAACTGATAGTAACTTCTGCATCCAGCGAGATAAGGGCCGGAGCCAGGTCGGACGGATGAACAATGTAGCAGATCCGTGCGCCGAGAATGGCATGGTACTTGTTTCTGCCATTAGAGGCAAAGCACTGGCTTCCGCCCTTTTTCCGGCATTTCATGTTCGGGTCGCGGTAGTACCAGCAGCGGGGCCGCTGACAGAGGTTCCCTCCCACAGTTCCCATATTCCTGAGTTGGGGAGTGGCCAGCGCCAGAGCGGCCTGATGAAGGGCAGGATAATCCGTTTTGATCAAGGGGTTTTCCGCCAGTTCAGCCACGGTCGTCAGGGCTCCGATCTTCACTCCATCTTTATCCTTTTGGATGTAGGAGAGGCCTGGTATGGTTTTGAGGTCCACGATGAATTCAGGCGATATGATTTCATCCTTGATCTCGCCCAACAGGTCTGTTCCTCCGGCCATCAGGCAGAACTTATCTTTTTCTTCGGCTGGAAGAGAAATGACCTGTTCCAGTGTTTGAGGTTCAGCGATTTTGAAGTCTTTCATCGGCTTATCCCTCCTTCCGCTTCAGAGCTTCAAGGACTTTATCAGGAGTCATCGGTATTTCCCGGATAGGAACGCCGATGGCGTTGAAGACCGCGTTGGCGATGGCTCCGGAAATCGGGATCCGCGGCGGCTCTCCCAGTCCCTTGGTCCCCATGATGTTCATCCGTGGCTCGATAATGTCCACAAAAAGAGGGATGATCTCAGGGATATCCATCGAGGTGGCGATCTTGTAATCCCGCAGATTCCGGTTGACAACGTTTCCGGTCGTCTCGTCCACGACCCTTTCTTCGAAGAGGGCTGTGCTGATTCCCTGGGTAACGCCGCCGATGACCTGGCTTTCCGCAGTCAGCCTGTTCATGATCCTGCCGCTGTCATGGGCAGTAACAACCTTGAGAACCTTTATCTGCCCGGTTTCAGTATCGACCTCAACCTCGGCGAAATGGACCCCGAAGGTGTTATAGGCGTAATCAGAGGAACGTCCGCCGCACTCTCCGTGGAATACCATTTCTCGCCGCTGTCTTCGGAGTGCATCTTGAAAGCTGATCGCCTGTTCCGGGTTGTCCTTGTTGATGAATTTTCCTTTGTCTATGATCACGGCATCAGGAGCGATTTTCATCTCACTGGCTGCGAGTTGTTTAAGCCACTCGACAGCTTTAAGGGCGGCCTCCCGAATGGCAGGAGCGACAGAAGGAGTCGTCGTGCTTCCGCCCGAGGAACCGCACCAGGGGTACTCGGTGCTTCCGATCTTGACCGTGATATCTTCTGGCTTTAGTCCTAACGTCTCGGCTGTGATTACAGCCATGTAGGTCCGGGTTCCAGTCCCAAGGTCCTGGGTGCCACAGATGGCTTCCACGCTTCCGTCAGGATGGATTTTGATGTCTGCCAGGGTTCCAGGCCTTCCCGTTCCCCACCATATCTGGCTGGCCATGCCCAGCCCCCGGCGGACCTTTCCGTTCCCTTGACCGGGCTTTTTATTCCGCCGGTGCCAGCCGATTTTCTCTGCTCCCATCTGGTAACACTTGTCCAGCCCTTTCGAGGAATACGGGATTCCTGTGTCGCCAAGGTTCTTGGTGGAGTAATTCTTCTTTCTCAGCTCCAGGGGGTCCACGTTGATCTCAGCGGCCAGCTCCTCCATGAATCCCTCAAGGGCGAATGTTCCCTGGACGTGACCCGGGGCTCTGGTGGGACGGGATGCGCCTGTGTTGGTGTAAACGGTGTATTCTTCGACCTTCATGTTCGGGCATTTATAGACGTCAATGATCGGCTCCGCGCATCTGTCCCCTCCTCCGACTCCACCGCTGGTGTAGTTTTTCAGATAGAGGGCGGTCAAGGTTCCGTCCTTCTTGACTCCTCCTTTTATGGTCTGGAGGCTTGAGGGCCGGTTTCCCACGCAGATAGAGTTTTCTTCTCTGGAAAGGATGAGTTTAACCGGCTTTCTGGCTTCCCTGGCCAGCATGGCGGCAATGACCGTGTAGTCGTTTATACCCAGTTTGCTGCCGAACCCCCCTCCCATGTATTTCTTGATGACCTTGACCCGGCTGGCAGGTACTCTCAGCCAGCGGGCGAGTCCGTCTCTGACACTAAAAATGGCTTGCGTCGAATCCCAGACGGTGAGCCTGTCTCCTTCCCACCTGGCCACGCTGCCGTGAGTTTCGGCCGTGTGATGGATTTCCACCGCGGTTTTATAGGTCCTCTCGATGATGAAGTCGGCTTCCTTGAAGCCCTTTTCGATATCGCCGCGGCTGTAATCGTTGAACGGCTTGGGGGGAACATTGGGCCTGTCCTCGAGAACTTGCGGCGCTCCTTCCTCCATCGCTTTCTCCACAGTGACCGCGAAAGGAAGTGGTTTATAGTCGACCTTGATCAGTCTGAGCGCTTCCTCGGCGATTTTCTCATCAGTCGCCGCTATTGCCGCCACCGGCTCACCCGCATAGTTGACACGGCCCTTTTTGAGGGGTAGGGCAGCTTTGACACCGGGCAGGCTTTCCGCTTCGCTCAGGTCTACGGATACGACTTCAGCGCAGGCGTGGGGAGATCTCAGGATCTTTCCAAAGAGCATACCCTTCAAGCTGATATCATGAGTATAAGGCGCCTGGCCGGTGACGATTTTTTCTCCGTCTATCCTGGGTGTGTATTGTCCGACAATCTTGAATATTTCTTTTTCGGGCTCAGGCGTGGCCTGCTGAAGTATCGTCTCTTTATCCTTGAATTCTTCATAGTAGAGGAGGGTGGCGTCTTCGGTATCCTTGAAATATTCTCTCTTGCTCATTTAGGGCCTCCTCATAGATTTTGATGCGGCAGAGACAGCCTCGTAGATCTTGAAATAGTTGCCGCACCGGCAGAGGTTGCCGGATAATGCCTGCTTGATTTCTTCCAGGTTCGGGTTATTGTTTTTGTTCAGAAAAGCCGCAGAGGACATGATGAAGCCCGGAGTGCAGAAACCACACTGGTAGGCATCCTTTTCGATGAAGGCCTGTTGAACGGGATGGAGTTTTCCGTTGGTGGCCAATCCTTCGATGGTTGTGATGCTTTTGCCGTCTGCTCTTAGGGCCAGATACATGCAGGAGTAGATGGGATTCCCATCCAGGAGGACCGTGCATCCGCCGCATTCGCCCCGGTCGCATGTTCTCTTTGTCCCGGTGAGGTTCAGCTTTTCTCGGAGAACGTGGAGAAGGGTATC
>JAOUKO010000049.1 GCA_029882525.1 Candidatus Aminicenantota bacterium
TTTCATATCCAACTTGATCATGTTCTACATCCTCTACCTTGCAGGTGTTGGACCAGGAGCAATGGGCATCATCTTTTTCATATGGGCCGGCATCTTTAACTTGATAGTCGTCGCTCAATTCTGGGGGTTTGCCAACGATATATACACTGAAGAAGAAGGGAAGCGCCTCTTCCCTATCGTCGCTTTTGGAGCCACTTTTGGAAGTTATGCTGGGGGAAAAATTGCCAAATGGTTCGTTGTCCCTCTGGGAACTTTTCAACTGATGCTGGTCGCTGGAGGATTCCTGGGAATCTGCATCCTGATGACCTGGATTATCCATAGAAGAGAAGTAAAACGGGCCGAGATAAAGGAAGCTAAGATCAGAGAGGAACGAGAGGATAAAAAAGAGAAAGTCCAGGAAAAGCCGCTTGAAAAGGGAGGAGCATTTAAGTTGGTTTTTAAAAGTCATTATCTCCTCTATCTCGCCTTCTTTGTGCTGTTGCTGAACTTTGTTAACACAAACGGTGTATACATGCTGGACACTGTGGCGAAAAGCGCTGCGGTTAAAGCTGTGGAGACAGGGACAGCAGGCGGTTTAAGCCAAGGACAGTATTTAACGACATTCTTTGCCGGTGTCTACAACATCCAGAATCTCTTTGCCATGTTCGTTCAGCTTTTTATCGTTTCTCGTGTTTTCAAATGGTTCGGAGTCCGAGTGGCATTATTTATCCTTCCTGCGCTCGCCCTCGGAGGATACTTCTTCGCAAGCTTCGGTGCCTATCTTCTGCTCGTTAAATGGGTTAAAGCCCTGGAAAACGGTATGGATTACTCACTGATGAATACGACCCGCAGCGCTCTTTTTCTCATAACCACAAGAGAAGAAAAATACAAGGCGCAGGCCGTGATAAAAACCTTTTTTCACCGCTCGGGTGATGTCTTATCCGCCGCGCTTGTTTTCTTAGGAACGACTTATCTCGCCTTTAAGGTGGAAAACTTCGCTATGGTCACTTTTGTGCTGGTTTTGATCTGGGTCTTTCTCGGCACCCTGATTGCTAAAGAGCATAAGAGGTTATCTGCTCAAAGACTGCCCTATAAAGCCGAATAGAAGAGAGCACAAGAAGCTCTCTGAAAAAAGGCAGACTTATCCATCAAGATAGCTTTTTTGGCATTGAAGCCCAGCCTATTCATTATTTATATGGACCAGATTGTTCTTGACTGGTGGTGTCATTTTATCCATTTTCCATTAACTGCCATTATCGTAAATCTTTGATCACAAGAATTCCCTCTGTTTTCGAGTCGCCCATCCTGATTCATAACATTATTTTTATCAGGGAAAAATAGGATCCATACGAGCGACTATTATTATTTGATTTATTGAGAAAATAGGATTATATTAGGAGCAAAAATTGAGGGAAAAGCTTTGGAAAGGGAGATGAGGAAAAATGAGACAAAAAATCCTGCTTGGGCTCTTCCTATTCTTCCTGACATTCCATGTTTATACCGCAAACGGCCAGTTCACATCTGAGGAGATCGCCCAGAGATCCCAGTGGGAAGATTTCCTCAAGACCGCAGAAATCATAGAGTTCAAAGACGTGGGAGAGGGCGTGACCAAGCCGATCTGGCTCACTCTCAAAAAAGGAGATGTGGTCCGGAAAGCCGTCTGGAAAAATCCTAAGGGAATCCAGCAGGGTTTCCTCGAGGGATGGCAGTATGAGATCGCTGCTTACGAAATGGATAAGCTCCTCGAGCTGAACATGATTCCTCCGACAGTGGGGAGAACGTTCGGAAAGAAAAAGGGATCGCTTCAGCTGGCAATCGACAAGCTCTACAGCGAACTCGAAATTATGGATAAAAACATTGAGTTTCCGAAAGAAATGATCGACAACAAAAGCGACAGGAAATACATCACCAGAGCTTTTGACTGCCTGATCGGCAATGAAGACCGGACTCAACAGAACATCCTTTTCAACACAAGCTGGCGCATAATTCTCATCGACCACTCCCGCTCCTTCCGTTCCACGAAGATGTTCACCGAGCAACTGATGTACGGCAAAAATGGTATAAAGGGGGCATTGCTTTTCAGGAGACTCCCCCGCTCTTTTGTGGAAAAAATCAAGGCTCTGACACCTGATAAAATTCAAGAAGCTGTGGGGTCTTATCTCACTAAAAAAGAGATCAATGCTATCATTGCCCGCAAGGAGCTTCTTTTAAAAGAGATTGAAGAAATGATAAAGGAGAAAGGCGAAGATAAGGTTCTGTACTGACTCCAATATTCTTTTCATTATTTTAGATAAATTCAACAGGAAATCTTATTAAAGGAGAGGAGGACAATGAAAAAAAGAATCCTGATTTTCACCCTATTCATTATCGTCTTAGGGTTCAGTTTGCAATCCATAGCTCAATTCACTTCTGAGGAAGCCGCGGAGAGGGAGAAATGGGAAGAGTTCCTTCAAAATGCTGAGGTCGCTGAACAAGAGCAGATGAGGAATCGGGAAGCTGTCACCAGTCCTTGGGTTCTCACTCTAGAAAAAGATGGAGTGCGCAAGAGAGCCTTGTGGAAAAATCCGGAAGGACTCATGAAAGGATTTCTGGAAAACTGGAAATGGGAGATTGCCTCTTACCGCTTGGATAAGTATCTGGCGCTGAATATGGTCCCCCCCACCGTGGAGAGAAGATTTAAGGGAAACCGGGGCTCATGTCAATTGTGGGTCGATTCCAAGATGAGCCTCAAACAAAAAATGGAGAAAAAAATCGAGACTCCATCCTATAAGGTCTTTCCCTGGAACAGGGCGCTCTATCTCCAGCGGGCTTTTGACAACCTGATCGCCAACGAAGACAGGCACCAGAACCAGTACCTCATCACCGAGGATTGGCGGATGATCTTGATCGACCATTCCCGCACTTTCCGGACTTCCAAGGCATTCACAACAAAACTCATTTATTCAGAAAAAGGCAAGGAAAGCAAATACCTGATGAAAGAGCTTCCGCGTGCTTTTTATGAAAAATTGAAAGCTTTAAACCAGGAAGTGATTCAGGAAGTTGTCGGTGAATACTTAACTGATAAGGAGATCGAAGCTGTCCTGATGCGAAGGGAACTCATGGTTCAGTGGATCGAGGACCGCATCAAGCAGTTCGGGGAAGATAAGGTCTTATACGACTAAAGAGAAGCTTCCGCTCCTTTAAGGTTTTTATAGATCGTGAGAACATTCTGGTTGTTCTCGCGTTTGTAGTCAAAACCATCCATCAGCGTCCGGGAGAGGAAAACACCCAACCCGCCCTTTCTCTGATTCTTGATAAGATCGTCAATATCAGGGGGTTTCAATTCCCTGGGGTCAAAGGGAACACCTTGGTCTCTTATTTCCAGATAGATCCTATCTTTATCCTGCCAGGCTCTGATCATGATCTCTCCGTTACTCTGGGGATAAGCATACCTGATGATGTTCACGCATACCTCCAGGAGAGCTAGCTCGATCTTGAAGTAATCTTTATCTGATATTTTTATCTTCCGGCAACAGGATTTCAGGAAATCTCTCATCCTTTCAAGTTCAGATAAGCTGCTTTTGATCCTTAAAGTTTTCATTTTGATGTATGTCTCTACTGCCAGTCGATTTCAGGGAGTTGTCTTCCTCTCTTAATTTTGTTGGGTGCGATGTTCAGAGCCAAAAATCCTGCTCTTGCATAATTTATACGAAAGAAAAAATGATGTCAAATGATAAAAAAGACCTACCTCAAAATCCCGCTTTCAGAAGCAAAGAAGGCTGCCCATCGATAGGACGGGTCCAGCTCAAGGGCCTTCAAAAGGTATTCTCTTGCCCCGAATTTTTCCCCGAGTGCGTGGCAAGCCATCGCAGCCCAGAGGTAATACTGCGGGTTTACTATCTCATACTGCTGGATATTGATCTCACTTTTTGCCTTTATTTCTTTGAGCATATCATCTGCTTCTTCACCGTTACCGATCCCTCTTAAAGCAAGCGCCTGATAATAGGCATTCATCGAGGGAATGCCCGTCTTCTCCTGCAGGGCCTTTTTATAATATTTCTCAGCAAGCTCTCTCTCTGCCAGCTTCTCATAACACAACCCTATATAGTAGTACTCTCTGATGAAAACAGGATGAGGAGGTTTTCCTGTGCCCAGGTTCTCGGGATACTCCATGGCCGCAAAAAGGTCATCGAGCGCTTTCCTGTACTTTCCTTCATTCAGGTAGGACAGAGCTCTGTTCAAAAGAGCCAACACGAATACTTCCCGAGCTCCGGTCCATCCCTCCCAGGGAAGGAAGCTATGGCTCTTTAAAATTTCCAGGGCCTTCGTGGGCTGACCTGTATCCACATAGTACTGGGCTCTTTTGAGCACATAATTGAAGTTCTTTTTGACTCCTTGAGGAGCCTGATCATAGAGCGCAATCCGTTTTGAGTGTTCCTTGTTGATGGCATAAAGCTCATCCAGAGCCACATACAGACGAAAGTCATCAGGAGAGAGAGATACGGCCTTCTCGTACATCTCTTCAGCTTTTTTAAGATCTTTAAGTCTCTTCCAGTAGATTTCTCCAAGATTTCTGTAAAGCACCGGAAATCCAGGAGCGAAATGTTCCGCTTTCTTAAAAAACTCAAGGCCTTCTTCCCACCTGAGCTTTGCCGTAAGAAGATTGCCGAGATAATAAAAAGCTTTCCAATCCTTATCATTATACTTGAGCGCAAGCCTGAGCACGCTCTCTGTCTCTACTCTGAACGGAAAAACGTAATCAGGGCGGCAGGAAAAGGCTTTGGCGAAATAGTCCATAGCATCCTGAGTCTGTCCCAGGCTGTGTTTCAGAAACCCGAGATAATAATAGACGATAGGATGATCAGCTGCGCTCTCACTCTGGATATATATTTCAAGAGTGTGCACTGCATCCTCAATCAGGTTCATTTCCAGAAAGTCTGAGGCCACCTCGAGATAATATTCTGGATTCTCGCCTAGTAATTCGAGCTCACTTCGGCCTGAGAGAAGCTCTTTCTCGATCAAGGCCAGGGGCGAGATCGGGTCTTCCCCTAAAGCTTCTTCGATCAGTCTCTCAGACTCATCCCTGTTCCCGAGATGTCTCAAAGCAGCCGAAAGCATGACCTTTGCTTTGATGTCATCGGGATTATTCCGGATGGTTTTTCTCAATAACACACAGGCATTCACATAATCTCCTTCTTCCAGCTCCAGAGAGGCCAAGACGTAGGGTGCCACGTGCCTGTAAGCCGCCCGTCTTGAGACCAGGTAAAGGTCTTCCTTGGTTCGCTGGGTGATGCCCAGCTTTTTCCTGGAAAGAGCACTGTAATAGCGAGCTGTATGATCATCTTCATCTCTGTCCAGGACTTTTTTAAAAAGCTCAAGCGCTTCTTCAGTCTTTCCGGTTTTGTAATAGAGTATTCCCAACCAGCGCAGCGCAGGCGTCAATCCGGGGTCCATTTCAAGAGCCTGCTTAATGTGATGTATCGCTCCTTCAAAGTTCCAGTGCTTGATAGCATAATATCCCCTGAGGAAAAAGATTTCTGCTGACTGTTCTTTATTTTCTGGAAAGCTCGGCTGGAGCTCAGGAAGTGGAATCTGGGGCTTCTCTGTCGTGTAATCGATGATCTTCTGACCATTCTTATCCCGAAACTCGAGCGTCCAGACTCCTTTCTTATCCTTAACAGGAACACTCCTCCGGAAGAATCCGTCCGGTGTGATATCCAGCTTCTCTGAAAAGACCGATTCCCTTTGACAGAGAAGCCTGACCTCTGCATCCTCGAATGATCGAGTCGTATTCAAGGCGATAAAGATCCCGTCATCCCTTAGCTCAAAATTCAGAGCTGCGTCAGGATTAGCCTTGACAAATCCGTGCATCTTTTTTAACGGGTACCACCACTCATCCCACTCTTCAAGAAGATGGGGCTCAAAAATCCAGGTGTCTCCCTGGGTGAGGAGCCTGCCAGCCTGGACCTCTATGTACTGCCCATCTTCATCCGTCAGCAGATCTTCCCAGATCATGCTGCTGGGGGCTGTTCCCCAGGTCCAGAACTTCTTCCCCGGGCTTTCGAACCAGGAAGCGTAATGGGCTGTCCCGTTATCTTTCTCGTAGTTGTAGGAGCCGTTGAAGTCACCTGCCATGCCACAGAAATAATCATGCGCCGAAGCGGTATTCTTATACCAGGAGACATCTTTGCCATCATACACAGGCCAGGGTCTCGGGTTTCTTCTGCCGCCCGCAAATGTGGTATCGGCAGGCGGAAAAACAACTCTTGTATCCGGCCAGGCGTGGGTGGCGGCATTAGCCCAGAAATAGCCATTATTATGGGTCAGCGTTCTGTTAAAAAGCCTGATTCTTGTCTGGAAATAAGACCTGTCAGGAAAAAGCGTGATGAACACCTCCCACTTCATCCTCCTCACCCATTCCTCGGTCCCGACCACACAGGTCACGCTCCCATCCGCATTCTTCAGGACCTTATGGTTAGCCGGAGAAAACGTGTTCACGGTATGTCCCAAGGTCGGGAAGTTCCATTCAATCCCGCCTGAGAGCCAGGCCCCTCTCAGGGCTACAAGACCGGGTTTGATGACATGATTATAGTAGATGAAATCGAAGTTGCTGTTCGTCTTGTCCAAGGCGGCAAGTATCCTTCCTCCTAAATCAGGCAGGATCAAGATCCTGATGTAATCGTTCTCCACCTCTATTACCCGGTGTGCCTTGATTATTTTATCCCGTGTTATATCCGTCTGCATGGAGTAGGGATAAACCCTCAAATTCCAGAGCGGAGGACTGGGGTCATCAGGACCTGTGACATAGGTGGGTAGGTTTATCTCTATCTCGCGGACTCTCACCTCTCCAAAAATCCAAAGAGAGAGAAGGAAAAAAACCGTTATGCACAAAATGATTTTTCTCTTCATTGTTTCCTCCCTCTTAATACCTTCAGCTCTTGAGCTTGAAATCTCTCTGTGAAGATGATTGGCTGATCTGGATGATGGAATGTCCTTCAATAAATCCAATACAAAAAAGCAAAGTCAAGCTCTGGCCTGCCCAGTATACACCATAAAAAGCAAAGAGATAAAGCGCAAGGGAAGTATCTCAATATCTGTAACAGATAGTTATGAAGGTGTGATATGTACCAGCGTCGGTTCCCCTCCATCCCAGCCAAAATTCTTCCCTCCTTCATGGGCTTCGCATGGAGAGGAACCGCCGCCGTACTTTCAACTCATATAAACCCAATAATTCGTGTGCCATCCTCTATTGAGCGGGCCTGGATGCCGCCCTAGAGCCCCCGTAGCGGAGGGGGGACCCGTCGGCTTATCTGAACGGGGGGAACCGACGGGACAGGTTCCCTCGGGGTCCGGGGGCTGAGGGCGGCATCCAGGCCGCATAGAGATTGTAACCTTATTTACTGCGTTACCATTAGGTCAGATGTTTCCTTCATCATGGAAAGAAAAATACTTACAAGCGCAGGAATAAAGCGCAGGCGCAGGCATCTCTTTTGACATTGAATTTAGCCTGTGCTATAAGCTCTTAGGCATCGACCAGATTGATTCAAGAGGATGCTTCCTGAGAAACCCTGTCAATTTTTCAAGGGAGGACTCCCGCAGTGAAGACAGAAAGGATAAAGCGACTCTGTAAACCCTGCCTAAAGACACATCACATCCTGGCTGTCTGTTTATTCGGCTTGCTTCTCTATGGATCAGCCAATCCAGCCGCCGCAGAAAAACTGGAGATCTCTACCTCTCTAGGCTTCTGCACTGACTATGTCTGGAGAGGCCTGGTCATAAACGACACGCCCGTGCTCCAGCCTTCTCTCACTGCCTCTCTAAAAATCGCCAAAGTTGGCGCCTTTTCTCTAAACCTTTGGGGAAACTACGACCTCACGGATGCAAACGGGACAAAGAACCGATTATCTGAAATCGACTACACCGCTTCCTATGCCTTTCCGAACGGACCTTTCGGACTGGAACTCGGGATCATCCATTACACCTTCCCCGTCACTACTGATGAAGCCACGACCGAAGCCTATATCAGGGCAGCCTATGAGCTTGATGAAATCCCCCTGACCTTTTCGCTGTCTGTCTTCTACGACTTTGATGAAATTAAGGGCTTCTATCTTTTGGGGAAAATCGAGTCTTCGATCACGCTAATCCCGAAATTGGACCTGGATTTTTCCTTTTCCGCCAGCTACGGAGATTATGCTTACGTTTGGAGATATTTCGGCTGGGACGAATCGCTCTTTCTGGATGGAGTCGTATCCGCAATCCTGACCTATAAAATCTCTGAGCGAGTTTCCCTCTCGGCAGGAGGACAGTACATGTTCCTGTTCAACGGCCCTTTTGGACAATTTCTCTCAGAAAGCAACCGTAAGAAGTTCACCGGAACGATAAGCCTTAATTATGACTTTGAATAAGAAGGGAAAAAAGCTATTAAGATAGTTATCAGCGGATAAGCAAAAACTCTGATTACTCTCGGCGTTGAAAATATTTTACTGAGTATCCACTCCGAACAACTGGACTCTGCTGTTATCCTTCTCAACGACATAGACATAGCCTCGGCTATCCACGGCAATTGATACGGGATTCATCAACTGGCCATCACCGGTTCCAGTGCTCCCCCACCAGGTAATCAGATTGCCGTCCAAGTCATATTTCTGAATCCTGTTGTTCTCAGAATCAGCGATGTAGACAAAATCACCCTGGTCGATGGAGATCCCCAAAGGAACCTTAAAGGCGCCTTCTGTTGACCCGGCTTTTCCCCATTTGGAGATGAATTCACCGTTGGCCGTGAATTTCTGGACTCGTGTCCGGTCGAGGACAAACACCTCATCCTTCTGGTTTATGGCGATTGCTTTCGGATAGACAAAATCACCGTCTGCGGCACCCCGTCTTCCCCATATTCTCAATAATTTGCTGTTGTTGTCGTACTTCTTCACCCGGCTGTTCACTGAATCGACGACATAAACATTCCCCTGACTGTCAGTGGCTATGCCCAAAGGCTCATTAAACTGATGGTTCTCTGCACCAAAATCTCCCCATTTTATTTTGAATTTACCGGTTTGGTCGAATTTAATGATACAGTGATTTTTGGCATCCGTGACAAAAACATTCCCCTGTTTATCGATGGCGATGCCGCCAGGGCTTTTAATCACTCTGGCTTCCTTTCCTCCATCGCCCCAGGTGTTATCAAATTTCCAGTCTGAAGTGATCTTCTGGATCTTTCTCGCGCCTTCGCTGACTATATAGATATTATTCTGACTGTCTACAGCAACACCCGCGACATCCTTGAATATTTGGCTCACCGGGCTACCCCATTTGTGGATATACTTATACTTGATCGGAGTCAAGGAGGCAGTGATCGGAAAAACTCCCACCCCCACTTTGATCTCGATCTCCTGTTCCCAATCTGCATAATTCTCCTTTGTTATTTTTAAGGTGTGCTTGCCGAACGAGACAAAGGATAATGTGCAGTTTGTCACCTGGTTCGTATCCGTACCATCCAGAAATATACGCGCGCCGACTGGATTTGACCTGATTTCCATATTCCTCCCGGCTCTCTCCAATGTGTATTCCTTCTTGAAAGGAGTGCTCGTGATGAAAAACTCATCCCTTATCGGTTTGTATCCTTCCTTTTCTATCTCCAGGGCAACCTCGGGGGAAGTCGTCCTGTAGATTTCAGGAGAGTATCCTATCTCCTTGCCGTTGATTTTGATCTTGGCTTCTTTGGGTTCGGTAGTGATCTCGAGTGAATATTCTGTGACCAATCCCCTGAATTCTTTATCAGCCTGGTCTGTCAAGGTCAAGATCTTGGCATCCGGGTTCAGCCGGACTATCGTCTTGGCGTAGGCATAATTCGCTTCGAACATGTTCTTGAATTCTTTCAGGGCGGAAAGCGAATCCCCTTTATTGGCATAGGCCATTCCCATCCAGTAATAAATCTTGGTGGCTATTTCCAGCTGTCTCCTGTGGTCTGTGACGCTGAAAGCTCTGGCGATCAGCGGTCTCAACGCCTCTACGGCTTCATCATACTTCCTCTCCAGACTGATCAACCTCGTGCTGTTATCCATCTTGACCTCGATTTCGGCCACAATCTCTGCCTGGGTCCTTGTGGGCATGCCCGGAGTCCCCATTCCTGACGTTGCCTCCCCAGTCGTCTCCTCAACATTGGTGTAATAGATCCAGCCTGTTTCTCCCTGATAGGTAACCTTATACCATTGACCCTCTTTGCTTTCCGCATCCAAAATTGTATTCAAAGGCACTCTGGCAAGGGTTCTGCCGCCGATCGATTGTGTGGCCTTGATGCTGGCATTGTCCAGGACGACTTTGAGTTTGATCTGAGCTGCATCTAAAGCGATAAGAAGGAAAAATAGAAGCAAAACGCTTGCAAATATTATTTCCCTTCTGGAAGTTCGGCGTTTCATCTTTTCCCTCCTCTTATATATTTATTTAATGGTTATTTATATCAATTATATTTTATCCTGCTTCTCTTCCTTTATGATTTTCCAGACGTTTCCTTGTTTCTCCATGGTCCATACGACATCCCCCTCAAAAACTCTGGTTGTCTGCCCAGTCTGCTTATCAATAGCAGTCGAGTAGTTTAAAAATTTCACCACAGCTTGTGTCCTGCTTTTGAATTCAATCGATATACTCGAATCATCGATTACAGAGTTTATATTATCAAAATTATTGAACATCCACAGCAGATCAGGTATTTTGAGGTTCTTAAGGGAGCTGGAGCCGATATAATAATCGAACACTTCGAGCTCTTCTGACATCTCGGCTTTCCTCAGCCGTTCAATAATGTCTTCTATTTCCTTTGTTGCACCTGCCTCGAAAATCGCCTGGTCTGCCAGGTTCCAGTACCGCCGCGCCTCTTTATGGTCTTTCTCTAACTTGAATATTTTCTCCATCTCCTGCTTGCACTGGGTGAACTTCTTCTGCCGGTAATAACTGATTCCCGTGTTTAAAGTCCTTGCGACCATGATCTGGGTGTCCGCTTTATTCAAATAGTACTGCGCTGCCGTGTCATCAGGATTTTCCGCAAGGAATTCTTTCGATAGCTTGATCGTTTCATCAAATTTGCCGCTCTCGAAAGCCTGCTTGATGTTGTTCAGTTTCTGGGTTTTGGGATCAGTAACGGCTTCTTTGGATTCGGGTGGAGGCGGAGATTCCTCTTTTTGAACCGGTTGAATTTGAGCGCTCAACGCTTCATCTCTCTGCCGCTTGGCCTTTTCCAGATAATCCTGAGCAGCTATGTTTCCAGAGTCTTCAGCAAGCACTGCCTCGGCGAGACGGATGGCTTCAGCGTAATCCCTTTTCTCTAAACTCTCCCTGGCTTTGTTCAGCTTCTCTTCGATGGTGAGAACGGGCAGAGGCTGAGCCTCAGATGGAGATGAAACTTTCTCTCCAGTTATTCTCTGGACTATCTTCGTAACAAAAGGCAGTTGTCCTGTTTGCTCGTTATAAAAATAGGCTCCTCCAGCGACGAGCACCAAAAACACAGGAATGGTTATACCCAGGATAAGCCCCAATCTGCTCTTCTTCTTTTCTTCGACTTCCTCCTCTTTCTCTGGGACAACGGGAGCTTCCCGAGTCCGAGCAATAGCAATCGTTTTATCGGCAAGCTTGTCCAGATTCCGCAGATCTATGGAAAGTTGATTACAGTCTTGGTAGCGGTCGTTTGGGTTTTTGGCTAAGGCTTTGCCGATAATCTTCTCAAAGCCAGCAGGAAGCCCTTTTTTCACTTCGCTGAGAGAGGGAGGTTCCTCATTGATGATCTTATAAATAACTGTTGTGATGCTCTCCGCTTCAAACGGTCTTCTCCCTGTAAGAAATTCATACAGAATGCAGCCCAGTGAAAATATATCCGAGCGCTTATCCACTTTCTTACCCATGACCTGCTCAGGAGACATATAGCTTGGTGTTCCCACTGCTGTTCCCGATTGCGTCAACGTCGATGTGTCTACACGAGCCACACCAAAATCGCAGAGGAACGCCTTCCTGTTATTATCTAACAGGACATTACCTGGCTTGATATCCCGGTGGACGATTCCGTGCTGATGGGCATAATCCAGGGCACTACAAACCTGATCCATGATCCTTGTTATTTCCTGAATAGAAAACTTCGCGCCTTGAGCGATCAGTCTTTGGAGGCTTGGGCCTTCTATGAACTGCATGACAATATAGGTCAGGTCTTTTTCTCTTCCGACATCGAAGATGGTGATAATATTAGGGTGGGATAACTTCCCAGCAGCCTGGGCCTCTCTGATGAACCTCTGCATTATCTCTTCGTTATCAGTCGTTTCAGATGTGAGATCAAAGCGGATGGTCTTTATGGCCACCTGGCGGCCAATGTCAGGGTCGAGAGCTTTATAGACAATCCCCATGGCTCCCTTACCCAAGATGCTGATGATGTCGTATTTGCCTATTTTCTTCATTTTGGTCTAACTCTGAATTTTACTTTATCTTTCTAAATGGGCACTACTGGCCGCATGCTCACCTATGATGGCAAACCCTTTTTCGCCTGTCAATCATCAGTCAGGAGGATTTTAAGGGTGAAATTTGAGCTCATTTCCCTACCTTAATTGAGTAGTCAAGCATTTCTGTCCCTGGGAGCACTCACAATCAGGGCATCCGCTTTATAGAGAACGGACGTTACTTCTTCTTCGTACTGGATTAATCGATGCCTAAAAGAACCACTAAATTCTGCTTTTTCTGTATTATCCCTTAAAAAATATACTAGAAGAATTCCGATGTCAAGAAAAGTTTAACCCATATTCCCCCTATTGACAGATAATGTAATATATACTCTCTGCCGTCCTCTCCGCTTGATGACCAAGTTTAAGAATCCTATGATGAAGACCTGAGAATGAGCCGCAACGAAAAAGACCCAGCAACGTTCCGGAAAAAAATACTCCGTTGGTATGAGCGGCACGCCAGGGAACTTCTTTGGCGGAACAGCCGAGATCCCTATAAGATCTGGGTGTCCGAGGTCATGCTCCAGCAGACCACCGTTCAGGCGGTCCTCCCTTATTATCAAGAATGGATGAAGACCTTCCCCGATATCGAGAGTCTGAGCCGAGCTCCTTCCCAAAAAGTCCTCAAAACCTGGCAGGGATTGGGATATTATCAGAGAGCAAAAAACCTGCATAAAGCCTCGAAGATCATCGTCGACAAGCACCAAGGCTTGATTCCTCAAGATTATGATGAATTGAGGGATCTCCCGGGTTTCGGCCCTTACATCACTGCAGCTGTTCTCAGCATCGCTTTTGACAGGCCGTTTCCTGTTATGGACGCCAATGTGCGGCGTGTCCTGATGAGAATCATGGGAGCCAGGGGGAAAGCGGACGCTAAAATGGACCAGAAGCTCCTCAGCTTTCTGAAACCTTACTTCCCTCAGAAAAAGGCTGCGGTTTTCAACCAGGCCTTGATGGAGCTCGGCGCCCTGGTCTGCCGGCCAAAAAATCCCTCTTGCCTTCTCTGTCCCCTGAGCGATTTCTGTCAAGCCTTTAAAGACGGCAATCCAGAAGTCATTCCCCGTCCAAAGAAAAGAGAATACCGGAAAATCGATGCTGTCGTGGCCGTCGTCGAAAAAAACGGAAGGCTTTTGATTCAGAAGAGACCGCCACAGGGCCTCCTGGCAGATCTCTGGGAATTCCCGGGTGGAAAGAGAAAAACGGGAGAAACTCTGGAAGAGACTCTCCAGCGGGAGATCATGGAAGAGCTTCAGAGCCAAGTCCTTGATCCAAAATTACTGATAAAGGTCAGACATGCCTACACCCAATATCAGGTCTCCCTTTATGCGTTCCAGTGCCGCTTGGCCAAAGATCCCAATCTGAGTAAGAACCGTCACCGCTGGGTGACCCTTCCTGGCCTGAGGGACTATCCTTTTCCCTCGGGAAGCGCAAAAATCATCAAATTCTTAGAGCAGAGAGCAAAAGCAAAGAAACAAATATGAGAGCCGACAGTCGAGGATTGGAGGAGCAAAATGAAGAGGTTTTCTTCCATTGTATCTGGGTAATTTTATGATTGCACTACGTAGAAATGGCGGAGAGGGTGGGATTCGAACCCACGGTCCCGACTTTAATCGGGACAATCGCTTAGCAGGCGATCCTGATCGACCACTCCAGCACCTCTCCGTATGAGCGGAAATTCTCTGTTATTCTAGCATGTTTTTTCCGATATGCAAAACTCAAAGCCAGGACAGTAAGCACCTCTATATCCGGGATGAGGGAAACATCCGACCAATTGATTAGCTCGGCGCCGGTTCCTCTCCATCCGAAGCCCATGGTGGTGGGTGGGAGGGTCTTGGCGAGGATGAAGGGGAACCGGCCCTTTAATAGATTACACCTCTTACCTTTTGCAAATAGAGGAAAAACGGAGGGAGAGGGATTCGAACCCCCGTCCCGGTTGCCCGGGAAGCGATTTTCAAGACCGCCGCCTTAAACCACTCGGCCATCCCTCCAGAGATGGGTATATTTTCTCTAATTCGGCTTTTCTTGGCAAGTTCAGGCTGAAGCTAGGAAACACCTCAATTTCCATGATAAGGAATACATCTGACCTAATGGGGAAGTGCGATTCCGGTTCCTTTCCATCCGGAGCCCATGGTGGCGGGTGGGAGAGTCTTGGCACGGATGGAGAGGAACCGGCACTGTAACAGATTGGACCTTCATAATTAGCTGTCACTGAAATAGAGATGCTGCCCTATGGCTTTCAGTCCATCCTCTTCAAGCCGCCCATGTAAGGCTTGAGCGCCTCAGGTATGGCGACCGAGCCATCCTCATCCTGAAAGCTTTCCAGGATGGCTGCCACTGTCCTTCCCAGAGCCACTCCAGAGCCGTTCAAAGTGTGAACGAACTCGGTTTTGGACTTACCTTCTCTCTTGAAGCGAATGTTGGCTCTTCTCGCTTGAAAATCCCCGCAGTTGGTGCAGGACGAGATCTCCAGGTATTTCTTCTGGAAGGGCATCCAGAGCTCCAGGTCATAGGTCTTGGCTCCGGCAAACCCCAGGTCCGCAGTACAGAGGACAACAACCCGGTAATGCAAACCCAGTCTTTTTAAGACTTCCTCAGCGTCGGAGGTCATTTTTTCCAGCTCGTCATAGGAATTCTCCGGTAAGGAAAAGCTCATCAGCTCAACCTTGTTGAATTGATGCTGGCGAATCAGACCCCGGATATCCTTGCCGTAGGAGCCAGCTTCCCGTCTGAAGCAGGGAGTGTAAGCGACAAACCTTTTGGGAAGGGACTCAGCCTCAAGAATTTCCTCCTGATACAGGTT
>JAOUKO010000045.1 GCA_029882525.1 Candidatus Aminicenantota bacterium
GCCCTGCAGACCCGGAGAAAACTATCTCTTTCTCGATGCTGTCGGCCGCGGCCACTACGTGGGCTGCAACCTCAGCATCCTGCAGCGGGCCATGGGATGGTGGGGAGAGGGAGATGACATGATCTTCATTGACGGGGAAAAGCTCCCCTCTCTTTACGGCACTGGCTCGGAAGACTATTTCTCCGATGCCTGGGGAATGAGAGAGGACGAGAATCCATTCTACGGCTGTCCTCTCCAGGAGCCGGATTTTAGGACCGGCTCAAAAGCTACGGTCTACCGCTTTCATATCCCGGACCCCATCACTTTCAGGACATCCATTCGGGTCACTATCGAACACGGCCACGCCAACGACCGCTCCGACTATTTTTCTTCGGTGGCTTACTGGTACCAGAGCGAACCCCATAAACCCTTTCCTCCTCTTCCTCCGATGAGAGAAAGAATCCCCTTTGCCCTGGAATCTCCACGCGGCTTCGCCCTCCCCGTATGGGAGGAGCTCAACGGAGAGAAGATCAAGATGTTCGAGGAGAAACATTCGGGCATGGTTTTCAAGGCTGAAAATCTCTCGCACTATCTCACCTCCTTCTACGATCAAACAGGAAACAGGTATCCTGCTCTGTCCACGGAAAAAGCGACAAAAGGAACCCAGGCTGCACTCTCTTTCTCTGTCGAATTCGGGGAGCAGTACAACCTTGAGCTCTACTTTCTCCGGGGCCCTTCTATGGGAAAATTCAAGGTCTCTGAAATCAAGAGCGGAGAACACAGCGCTCCCTATGAATCGGGAACCTTCGAGGGTTATTCGCCCGAAAAGGAAATCGCCAAAATGACCATGAAGAATGTTCTCCTTCAATCCGGTGCCAACGAGGTCGTTTTCCAGGTCTTGGATAAAGCCACTCCATCGGAAGGAATGGACATGGCCTTTGTGGGCATGGCCCTCTCTCCCTCCAGGCAGCATTTTATAACGGATTGGAACTTGATCGGCCCCTTCAACGCTCCAGATATGACCTATCTCCAGACTCCCTACCCTCCTGAGAAGGAAATAAACCTGAAAAAGAAATACAAGGGGAAAAATGAGTTAACCCTTGAGTGGAAAAAGATACAAACGGAAGAATCGGGATTTGTCAACCTGGCAGGAATCTTCACCCCGAACGAACAGGCCATCGCCTATGGCCTGGCTTACGTCTTCTCATCAGAAGAGCGCCAGACACACCTGCTCATAGGCAGTGACGATGGTGTCCGTATCTGGCTGAACGGAGAGCTCATCCACACCAACCCAGCCTATCGAGGAGCTTATCCTGACCAGGATAAAATCCCAGTCACCCTGAAGAAGGGATGGAACACACTGCTGGTCAAGGTTCTTCAAGGTGGAGGAGGCTGGGGGTACTACGTACGTTTTATCGACCCTGAAGATGTCCTCCGCTGGAGCACTGAACCTCAGAAATAAAGGAATCCTCAACAGAAGCGATTACTTTAAAAGTTCCTCTGCTTTTTCCTTTATCAACTCCCAGGCTTCACGCACATGGCGCTCCTGAGTGAGCCTCGAGGCAATAGCCAGGCGAATGGTAAACTTTCCCTTCAAAGCGGTATGAGTCAAGAAGACTTTGCCGGTCTGGTTCAGGCTCTCCAGGAACTTCCTGTTTAAACCATCAAGAGCATCCTCATCTCGCCCATCATTCAACCTGAAGCAAACCAGGCTGAACTCCACCGGCGCCATTAACTCGAAATTGTTGTGTTCTCCAACCCAGCCCTTGAACATCTGGGCCAGGCGGATATGCTCTCTCACTATCCTCTGAAGCCCTTCCACTCCGTAGGAGCGGATAACGAACCACAATTTCAGCGCCCTGAACCTTCTCCCCAGCTGAATTCCCCAGTCCCGGAAATTCTTCACCTGCTCGTCCAATCCTGTTTTCAGGTACTCCGGATGAATCTCGAAGGTGCGTATCAAAGCTCCCGGATCCTTGACATAATAAGCCGAGCAGTCGAAATTCGTCAGCATCCATTTATGAGGATTAAAGACAAAAGAATCCGAGTTTTCCACTCCTTCAAGAATCCACTTCTTCTCTGGAAGAATAGCCGCTGTCCCGGCATAAGCAGCATCGACATGGAGCCAGAGGCCGTGGCGCTGGCATATCTCTCCGATGGGCCCAAGAGGATCGACGGCTGTGGAGGATGTGGTCCCGAGAGTCGCGACAACGCAGGCAGGCTGCAAACCTCTCTCCTTGTCTTTTTCCACTGCCTCTTCAAGCTCGGAGGGGATCATGGCCAAAGAATCATCGGTCGCGATATAGCGGAGGTTCTCCTTGCCGTAGCCAGCGATCTTCACCCCCTTTTCGATGCTGGAATGTGTCTCTTCAGAAGCATAGACCACCAGAGGTCTCTTTATTCCCTTCTGGTTCGACTCAAAATCCGTCGCCCTCTCCCTGGCTGTGAGGAGGGCAACCAGAGTGGCGGTCGAGGCCGTATCCTGGATGACTCCCGCCATACCTTCCGGAAGCCCGAGCATCTGACGCAGCCACTCCAGCACATGCTCTTCAAGTTCGGCAGCGGCCGGCGAAGTCTGCCAGATCATGCACTGGGCTCCCATGCCGGCTGTTAGCAGTTCCGCCAGGATGGACGGGGGGCTGTTGGATGCCGGGAAATAGGCAAACCAGGAGGGATGCTGCCAGTGCGTGATCCCGGGGAGGATGACTTCCTTGAAGTCCAGGAAGATTTTATCCATTGACTCCCCATGAATCGGTGGTTCAGGGGGAAGCTTGTCCCGGATGTCTCCCGGCTTAACCCGCGAACAGACGGGATAGGCCTCCAGCTCACTAAAGTAGTCAGTCACCCAATCAACGAATTTATAGCCAAACTTCCTGAATGTTTTTTTGTCCATTTCCATTGCCTTACTCCTTTTTGCAGCGGGAAAAATCCCTCTATCATTGTCTTTCTCCCTGTCGAAGTCATTCTAAAAGATATCATCTGAATAGTCAAAACAGCTGAAAAAAACCCGTTTTCTGTACATTCCGTGTAAAAAACAGTTATTAAAGCGCAATTTAGGGCAAAAAAACGGTAAAACAGGAACAAAACAATTGATTTTTAAAAATTAGAAAAAAAATGTTGAAATCAAAAGATAAATTATGATATAATATTTAGGTAATTTGGTTATTGGGGGGAACAAAAAATCAAAAGATTTTGAACATCGCCCTTCTTCGCCTGTGACAACTCATCTGACAACCTCCTGACCGAAAAAAATTTTGCAACTTTTCTATGGCTTTTTGCGTATGTATATATGGAGCACAAAGATGAGCCGGAAAAAAGAAGCACAAGGCAACATCAGAACCCTCCTTTTTAACCCTCCTTTTTACTGGGAGTTTCGAATATATCCCCTTATCTACTGATTTATCCCCTTCAGCAGGCTGTCATTTTCAAACCCTCGAAGATGACAGCCTGTCCCCTCCTTTTAAAATACTCCAATTGGACCTCCAAAAGAACATTCACGCTTTGCTGCCAAACGCTTTCATATCCGCTAAAGCTTGCAGAGGCACCCAGACACAACCTTGACAACTCTTCTCTCATAGACTTTATGCTCTCATAATAGAGAAAGTATCTCTATTTCCGGGGTGAGGGAAAGATCTGACCTTATGGGGAAGTGTGGCGACGGTTCTTCTCCATCCGAAGCCCATGGTGGTGGGTGGGAGGGTCTTGGCAAGGATGGAAGGGAACCGGCGCTGTAAAACAGATCATGCCTTCATAATTAACTGTCACGGAAATAGAGATACTCGCTACAATGGCGAAAAACCTTGACATCTGGGAAGACATGTCTTTTAATGAAGAAGTAAGGCTCAGCATCTTTGACAATTGAGTGTCTCGTTTAAAGGAAAGGGAAGTCCGTGAAAAGCGGACGCAGCCCCCGCTACTGTAATCGGGTACGAATTCCAGATCACGCCACTGTCCTCCAACTGAGGATGGGAAGGCATGGAATGAGGTCAATCCGAGAGTCAGGAAACCTCCTTTAAACGATTGAAACCCATCTTCGGGAGGAAGGTAGGGTTAGTTTTTTTTGTTACCTCCCCTTGAAGATAGAGCTCAAGCAAACGTCCAGAGTGAAATCTGACTCATCATGACGCGGGGGCAAAAAATATATAGGAGGAAAGCCAATGATCGATAAAGCCTCTTGCGTTATTCTCGCTGTGGCTCTTCTTTTCTCAAATCTATTTTCACAGGAAAACAGCGAAAAAGAAAAACAGGTTCCACCTCTTCACCATGAGATAACCGTTACTGCGACTCGGATCGAAACCCCAACCCGAGAAGTGGCCAGCTCAGTGACAGTGATCTCTAGGGAGGAACTGGAACGGACGAGAAAAACGACTCTACTCCAGGCCCTGGAAGAGATAATGGGATTAACCGTTATCCAGAACGGACCAGCAGGCGGCGCGGCTTCAACACTCATCCGGGGAGGAAACTCGGAACATACTTTGGTCCTGATGGACGGAGTCGAGCTTAACGACCCCATCTCTCCCGCGCGTTCCTGTGACCTGGCTCATGTGACCCTGGAAAACGTCGAACGTATCGAGGTTCTCAGAGGTCCACAGAGCACTCTCTACGGCTCCGACGCTTTGAGCGGAGTGGTCAACATCATCACCAGAAAAGGTCAGGGCGAACCCAGGTTTTCTTTTTCGAGCTCTGGAGGGACTTACGACACATTCGCCAGCAATGCCGGAGTGAGCGGAGGCGGCAAGAAAACTCATTATTCTCTCGGAGCATCTTATTTCCGGAGTGACGGATTCTCCGCAGCCAGCGCCAGCTACGAGGGAAACAAAGAAAAAGACGGCTATCAAAACCTGACGTTATCCGGAAGATTCGGTTACCTCATCAGTGACAGCCTTGAACTGGACATTATCCTGAAAAGAATCGAAACCCGCACTGAGCTGGACAATTTTGGCGGAGCTTACGGGGACGATCCGAATTCCACCCAAAAGAATCAATCCCTCTTTCTAAAAGGTCAGATCCGCGCACTTTTGTTAAAGAACCGCTGGGAACAAAAATTCAGCTTCTCTTTCGTGGATTATGACCGCAGACACGAAAATTCAGTTGACGAGGCCCATCCTTTCGATTCAGAGGAGGGCTTTTTTAAAAGCAGCCTGGTCAAATTAACCTGGCAGAACAACTTTTTTATTCACGAGACCAACACCTTGACCTTTGGAATAGACCATCAGCAGGAGCAGGGAGAATCTGAATATCACTCGGAAGGAATTTGGGGACCTTATTCGAGCCTGTTTCCCCTTCGACTGGCCCGCATAACCGGACTCTACTTTCAGGATCAAACCCGCCTGGCTTCAAGATTCTTCGCTACCGCTGGCATTCGAATCGACACCCACACTCAGTTCGGCACCTCGACAACATTCCGTATTGCACCTGCCTACTTCGTTAAGCGAACACAGACAAAATTCAAGGCAACCATAGGGACTGGATTCAAATCCCCCTCCATTTATCAGCTTTACGCCCCAGAGAGCTTTTTGGGACCGGTCGGGAATGAAAACCTGAATCCTGAAAAGTCAACAGGCTGGGATATCGGAATCGAGCAGTACTTGCTAGATGGAAAAATCTTGTTCGGAGCAACATATTTCAAGAATGACTACCAAGACCTCATCCAGTTTGACCTCGTTCGAGGATACACCAACGTGGGAAAAGCCGAATCCAAGGGCATGGAATTTTTTGTCCAGTCCTGTCTGGGCGAAAATTTTTCATTTACCGCCTCGTACACCAGGACCGAAGCAAAAGATCTGGATACAGACACCTATCTTTTCCGAAGGCCAACGTATAAGCTCGTGGCGTCGCTTCACTATAATTTCCTGGAAAAAGGAAATATCAACCTCTCCTTCATCCAAACCGGAAAAAGGGACGACCAGGATTTTTCCACCTGGCCCGCGACCCGGGTCACACTCCCTGGATTCACGCTGCTGAATGCTGTTGCGTCCTATGAATTGATTCAGAATATTCAGGTTTTCTGCCGGATTGACAACCTCCTCAACGAAAAATACGAAATGATCAAAGGCTACGGCACGCCTGGACGTGCTGCCTGCTTAGGGTTGAATCTCTCCTTATAAAAACAAGGACAATCATTCCGTAAGCCTCTCTATTTTCGTGATGAGGGAAACATCGACCCTTTGAGAAGTGCGGCGCCGGCTCCTCTCCATCCGAAGCCCACGAAGGAGGGTGTGAGGGTCTTGGCAAGGAAGGAGGGGAACCGGCCTTTTAACAGATTGCACCTCCATAATTCACTGTCACGACAATAGAGATAATTTCCATCATTCCAGGCAAGTTGACATGTTGTCTTTTAACGACTATATTAGTATATTAGTAATTAATGTATTACTTATATAGCATCTTCAACATGAGCTCAAAAAAGACAAAGCATTTCAATCTGCTTTTCCTTCTCATTTTTCTGTTTGCCACCCTCTTCATCAACTTCTTCCATACTGAAAAAACTGTCCTGAGCAAAGATGACTGTCCTGCCTGTAATTTCCTGCATTCAACGCTGGCCACAAGCCAAATCAACTTTTTTCAACTGCCTCAGCTTTATCTTCTGGACATCCTGAAAACTTTTTATTCTTTTAGTTACCAAAAAATATTTTTCATAAATCCCACCTCTCGTTCCCCTCCTCAAATTTAATTCCCCATTAAAAATCCAGAATAAGTCTATTTCTTTCTGCAATCTGCACAGTCAATCATGAATTGATTGCTGATAAGAAAGACTTAAGGAGAGGAAAAAATGAAAATAAAGCCTCTGCTTTTTAACATATTCTTCATAATTCTCATTCTTACTCAATCCATCAACGCCCAGCAAAACCATCAAAATCACTATCAGCAGCGTCACGGGCAAGTCAGCCAGCTCTTTATCAGAGGATTTGTTAAAGATTGGGACCAAAACCCAGTACATAAAGCTTTTGTCATGATTCCTGAATTAAATAAATCTGCTGAAACAGACGAATTGGGAAAATTTGAAATAAGACAAGTCCCTCCGGGAACATACCATGTGGAAGTCTATGCTCAAGGCTACATGGACTATTGCTCTGATCCTTTTGTGCTCGAAAACAATAAGCTCAGCTATCAGGTTGTCTTGATAAAAAAAATAACAAAAGAGATAGTGGTAACAGCCACCCGCACTCCCAAGCTCTACGATGAGACTCCTGTGAAGACTCAAGTCATAACCAGAGAAGAAATTGAAAAAAAAGAAGCCACAAATTTGGCGGAGACCCTCTGCCAGACAACCGGGGTTAGAGTGGAGAATAATTGTCAAAACTGCAATTTTACTCAAGTCCGGATCAACGGAATGGAAGGAAAATATACCCAGATTCTTATAGACAGCTCCCCTGTAGTCAGTGCAATGACAGGTGTCTATGGCTTGGAACAAATTCCTTCTGAAATGCTCCACAGTATAGAAATCGTCAAGGGAGGAGGTTCCGTTCTTTATGGCGGTAATGCCGTAGCCGGAGTGATAAATGTTTTGACCAGAGAACCTCAAGAAAACAGAACCACCTTGAAACTCCATCAAGAAGCTACATCTGGAAAGCCGTTCACCGGTTTGGGTTTTCATTCCAGCCTCGTCTCCAAAGACCTGAACACAAAGGCCTATTTGTTTGCCAACTATCAAAAAAGAGAACCAGTGGATTTAAACGAAGACAGCTTTTCCGAACTGGGAACTATATCCAATACGTCTTTTGGTCTCAATTTTTACAACTATTTTTCTAAGCTCGACGGCAACCTCAAATTGGGTTTTTTCAGAATTTTTGAAGAACGAAGAGGGGGTGATCTCTTTGACCTGCCTCCTCACGAAGCCAATACAGCCGAATGGATCAAAACAGATCAGATAGGATTCTCATCTGAATGGAATCACTATCTCTCGGAAAAAGCGCATTACAACCTTTCCTTTTCTCTGGTAGATGCGAAAAGAAACACATATTACGGAAGCCATAAGGATCCTAACGCCTACGGAAACACAATAAATCCCCTGATGTTCTTCAACGGCCAGTTCAACTACCAACTGGCAAGTCACATCATTTCTCTTGGAGTTCAGTATAAAAGAGATAAAATCAAAGATGAAGCGACTGGATACAGCAGAACAATTGAAGATGTCTATCATGAGAGCGGATATTTCATCCAGGGTGACTTTAAGATCAGCAAGGCTTTTACATTTTTAACAGGAATGAGACTGAATAAACACTCGGCCATAGACAATATTATCTTCACTCCTCGATTCAGCATCCTTGCCAAAATCACAAGAGAGCTGAGCTTCAGAACTTCATTTTCAACCGGATTTAGAGCACCTCAGGTTTTTGATGAAGACTTGCACATCACTCAAGTCGGCGGGGAAGGGATGATGGTCGTCAATTCACCAGATCTCAAAGAAGAAAAATCGTACAGCATCAGCAGCGGTCTTGACTACGGCAAACAGATCAAGAGAAGCCTTATTCAACTCAGCCTTGAAGCCTTTTATACACAATTGTCTAACACCTTTGTCCTTCATGAGACAAGCCGAATTGAAAACGCCAGAATTTTAGAGAGAATAAACAGCTCTGGTTCCAGAGTCTACGGACTTTCATTCGAGTTCGGTCTGGTCTTAGGACCCAGATTTTCTCTTTCTTCAGGTTGGACTTATCAGCAAAGTGAACTCGAGGAACCAGAACCGGATTTCAACTCCACAGAATTCTTCAGAACACCCAACTTCTATGGTTTCGCCAAGATGAGCTATGATAATGACCGACTCATCAACGCGGAACTTTCCTTGGAATACACAGGAAGCATGAAAGTTCCCCATTATACTGGATACATCGAGAATGATAGATTGGAATTGACCGAACCTTTTTGGGTACTGAACACAAAACTTCGTAAGCCTGTCAACATCAGTGAAGATTGCAGGATTAGCGCCTTTATCGGTGTCCACAATATGCTCAATTCTTATCAGAAAGATCTGGATAAAGGTGTGGACAGGGACTCAGGTTACGTTTATGGCCCGGCAAAACCTCGATCTTTTTTTGCTGGCTTGGAGTTTTCTTTTTAAGAGTTGACTTCCGTATGCCTTTTTTCATATATTTCTATTAATGGTCAAAAAGTATAAAAAGCTATTTAATATTGCTTTTCTTTTAGTCTTCCTGCTTGTTAATCTTTTTATAAATTTTTTCCACTGCGAAAAAAATGTTCGGTCTGATCATTATTGTCCGGCCTGTCAGTTCCAGAATTCAACTCTTGCCACAAACCAGATCAACTTCTTTCATCTCCCGCAGCTCGCTCTCCTCGAAATACTGAAATCTTTCGAATCATTCCAATATAATCAGATATTTTTTGTTCATCCTGCATCCCGGTCCCCTCCTCTCGTCTAGGCTTTCTCACTTTTATCGATTCTCAATCCCTAATCAGTTATCGATTACATATATGAGGAGGTCGGATGATAAGGAGAAAATTATATAGCCTGATCGCAATTGCCGTATTCGTCTGTGGCCTTCTTTCGGCTCAAACAGAGGAAAGCTCCACCCTTACCCTCGAGCAGTGCGTTAGCCTCGCCGTTCAACACAACCCGCTCGTCCTTTCCGCTCTGCAGCAATACCAGGCTTCATTGGCCCGGGTAAGACAGGCAAAAGCCCTGCCTCAACCCTCCCTGGATTATGACTCGGATTTGCAGCCCAATTTTTTTGACTTTAAAGAGCAAGCCGAAACTTACCTCGGAGGAAGCTGGAGCCTCGAGTTCCCGGGCAAAAGGTCTCTTAGAGGGAAAATCGCCACCAAGGAATCTGATGAACTCATGCAGGAAATCGAGCTTCTCAAGCTGGATATCGTTTTCCAGGTGAAACAGGCCTTCTACAGTTTGCTGTTAGCCCAGGAAAAATTGAAGTATGCCGAGCAGGACCTGGAACTGGCCCAGGACTTCCTGAGCAAGGCGGAGGTTAAGTTCAGCGCGGGAGATGTAGCCAAGGTCGAGGCCTTGAGAGCGCGAGTCGAAGCGGCCAAGGCAGCCAATGAAGTCAGGGTGGCCGGGAATGAGGTCCGGCTGGCAAGAGCCATGTTGAATTTTCTTCTGGCGAGAAAAAAATATGCTCCCATGGAAATTAAAGGAGAACTCAAAAAAGCGACCATCAGCCTGGACCTGGAGTACTTGATCCAAAGAGCTCTGGCTTTTCGCCCTGAAATCAGAAGAATAAACCTTTCCCTCCAAAGGGAATCATTCCAGAAAAAACAGGGCTATTTGAGCTATCTTCCTGACTTTGACATCGGAGTAGCCCAGCACTGGATAGAGGGCGAGGGGAAGACCTGGGATGTCACTCTCTCTTTTCCCATTCCCCTCTTTTTCTGGCAACCGAAAAAAGGTGAAATCGCTGAAGCTCAAGCCAACATCGAAGCGCTCAAAAATGAAACAGAACATCTCAAAAACGCCATTACCTTCGAAGTGGAAGAGGCCTACATGAACGCATTGACAGCCCAGAACCAGATTCAGCTCTTCGAGGAAGAGATGCTGACCCAAGCCGAGGAAGTCTATAATATGTATCTCTTTAGTTTTCAGGAGGGCGAGATCGGCGGCATAGAGTTGATCGAAGCCCGCAGAACGCTCTTGGAAACCAGAAAATCTTATGCCGATGCCCTTTTCAACTATGATGCCGCTCTGGCTGCGCTGGAGAAATCCGTTGGCAGTCAGAGTCTTGAAGGAGAAAAACAATGAGAAAAAAGCTCATCCCTATTTTCTTGATTATTTTCTTGCTTGGATGGGGAATGTCCTGCGGGAGACACCACAGAAGTGAAAATACAGAAGGAACACAGGATAGATCCTCAAACACTCAGGAGTCTGATAGGCAGCTCGGAAGAGAGGCAGGAGGGCAGCGTCAAGCCGTCGGAAGAGGATTTGCCCAAAAAGCGTTTGGCAGCAGGGGAAGAAGAGGTTGGGGACCGAACGATGTTGTCGAACTGTCCAAGGCAGAATTGGAAATGATCGAGATCCAGACGGCAGATGCGACATTCCAGTCCCTGAGGTCACATCTGGCAGCCATGGGAAAGGTCCTGGCTCACCCCTTAAGAAAAGCCATCGTCAGCTATGCCTTTCCGGCGAGGATCTCTCAAATCCATGTTCAATTAGGCGACTGGGCGAAAAAGGGGCAGGAACTCGTCACCCTGCAGAGTGAAGAGGTCGGAATAGCCAAGTCCGATTTCTACAAGGCCATGGCTGATCACGAATTGGCCAAGGTGAATTTCGAAAGGGAAAAAAGTCTCTTCGACCGGGGAGTCGGAGCCAAGAAGAATTATTTAACTGCCGAAGCTGAGTTAAAAGTCTCCGAAGCCAGCTTGACTGCAGCCCACAAAAAACTCCATGTCCTGGGATTCACCGAGGAACAAGTTGAAGCAATATCAGAGACTCATCAGATAAACCCCATCATCACTCTTTATGCCCCAATCAGCGGAAAAATCATCGAAAATAATGCCATCCTGGGTGCGATGATCGATCAAAGTACAGAAATATTGACTATGTTGGACCCAACTCTTCTCTGCATCGACGCCGAAATCTACGAGAAGGATGTGGCCAAAGTCAGGATCGGACAGGATGTGGAAGTCTCCGTTCCCGCCTATCCCGGGGAATCCTTCATGGGAAAAACCTGCTTCATCAGTGACGTTCTCAAAGAAGAGACTCGAACCATCACCGTACGCACCGAGGTGGAAAACAAGGAGTATAAGCTCAAACCTGGGATGTTTGCCGATATAAAAATATATCTCAATCATCAAACTGAGGTTCTGGTTGTTCCCGAAGAGGCGATCCTGGATGAAAAGGATGAAAAGCTCGTCTTTTTGAAGAAAAATGGAAAATATCTCCCGGTAATCGTGGAAATCGGAATCAAAGAAGGCGGATATGTGGAAATACTGAGGGGGATTCAGGAAGGGGATAACGTCGTCACCAAAGGAAACTACCAGCTCAAATCCAAACTGTATGACGAGATCCTTAAGAAAGCCGGTGTGCATTGAGCCTCGATGCACACAGAATACCGCTTTTTATTGAGTCCGAAGAATATACGGAGAAATCGCGATGATAGATAAAATCATTGACTATGCTTTGAAACACAGATTGCTCACCGTACTCCTGGTCATCCTTGTTTCCGTATGGGGAATCATTTCTTATATCCGGATGCCCAAAGACATCTATCCCGACCTCAATGCACCACTGGTCAAGATCATCACCGAAAATGAGGGCATGGCTGCGGAAGACGTGGAGAGGCTTATCTCCTTCCCCCTGGAAAGTCTGCTCAACGGAGCTCCCCTTGTCACCCGCGTCAGGTCTGAATCTGCCATCGGAGATTCTGTTGTCACCGTTGAATTCGATTGGGGTACGGATATCTATCTGGCCCGTCAGATCGTTTCCTCAAAGCTCGAGCTTATTGCCGGACGACTTCCCCTTAGAACATCCAGGCCCATACTGGGACCGGTCTCTTCCAGGATGGGAGAGATTTTCGAGTTCGCGGTCACCGGTGAGGAGACAAACCCCATGGAGCTGCGATCAATCGCCGACTGGACGATCCGTTACAGGCTTCAGGGAGTATCGGGGGTCTCATTCGTCATCAACCTGGGCGGGTTTATCAAACAGTTCCAGGTCTATCTCAATCCCGAGATGCTCCGCCACTACGACATCAACATCAACCAGGTCAAAGAAGCCATAGAGAACAGCAACCGGAATTTCTCCGGAGGTATCATCATCAAGGGTGCCCAGGAAACACTGATAAAAGGATTGGGGCGGATCGAAACCCTGGATCACATCAAAAACATCGTCATCACCTCCCGGGAAAACGTCCCTGTCTACGTGAAAGACATCGCTGACGTGAAGATCGGGGGAAAGTTCAGGAGAGACTCGGGCAGCCATAACGCCGAGGAAGCCGTTTATGTCACCGTAGAAAAACAATACGGAGGAGACACGCTCGCTGCCATTCGCAACATCAAAAACGCCCTTGCCCAGATTATCAAAGACATCCCCGAAAACATCAACATCAAGCCATTCTACGACCAGTCGAAACTCATCCTGAAATCCATAAGCCATGTTGAGGTCTCCATCCTGGAAGGAGCCATCCTCATCATCCTGGTCATGATCTTTTTCATGTGGAACCTGCGAAGCTCACTCATCGCCTCCTTAACCATCCCCTTTTCCCTCCTGATCGCCCTCGTCTTCATGAACATCTTCAAGGTCGACCTGACAGTGATGTCCATCGGGGGATTGGCCATCGGCATCGGAAAAGTGGCCAACGGTTCAATCATCATGGTCGAGAACATATTCCGGGTGCTCAAGGAAAAAAAGGGCCAGGCACCCACTCTGGAGCTCACCTCAGAAGCCGCCAAGGATGTGGGCAAATATCTCTTCTCCGCCAACCTGATCATCATCCTGGTCTTTCTGCCCCTGCTCACTCTCACCGGAATCGAAGGCGCCATGTTCCGACCCACGGCCTTTGCTGTGGCGGCTGCGCTTTTTGGCTCGTTGATCCTGAACCTGACTCTCAAGCCGGTCCTGGCCTCTGCCTTCCTGACCGAAAGACATCTCAAAGAACGAAAAAACCCGGTGACTGAATTCCTCAGCCAAAAATACCGCACGATCCTGGCTCGGTCTCTCGACCATAAGAAGCTGATCATAATCGTTTTTGTGATTCTCATCCTTAGCGCGGCAGTCGCTTACACCTTCCTGGGCAAGGAATTCGTTCCTCCTCTCGATGAAGGGGCTATCCTGGCCTCTACAGTCATGCTTCCTGAGACCTCGCTGGAAGAGTCTGTCAAGATGGGCACCAAAATCGAAAAGATTTTCCTGTCTTTCCCCGAAGTGATATCCGTATCCAGGACGACCGGCACCGCCGAAGCATCAGAACACCTCCATCCGGTCAACCACAGCCACTACTGCATCGAACTGCTCCCCAGGGAAAAGCGCAAGAGAGGATTCGAAGAGATCGCGGCAGCGATGAGGAAGGAACTGGATAAACTGCCGGGAGTGGCTTACATTTTCGAACAGCCGATAGCCAATAAACTGGCGGAAATGCTCACCGGGACCGAGGGGCAATTGTCCGTCAAGCTCTTCGGACAGGACTTGGATATCCTCAACGATAAAATCGAAGAAATCCGGAATGTCATGGCTGAGATAAAAGGTGTCGCTGATTTGCATATCGAGCAGACAACCGGCATCCCTCAACTCGTGGTAAGGCTTGACAGAGAAAAGCTAGCCCGCTACGGCATTTCCGTAAGTGATGTGGCAGACATCATCGAAACTGCTCTCAATGGAATAGAAGCGACCGATGTCTATGAGCCGGACAGAATCACATCTGTTTTGATCCGTCTTCCCGAAAAATACAGGAATGATGAGGAGGCCATTAAAAATCTGCTCGTGGATGCGCCCAACGGAGAAAGGATTCCCCTTTCCCAGTTAGCTGAAATCAGCAAGAGCGAAGGCCCCCAGACAATTTTCCGCGAAAACCTGATGCGGCGAAAGATCATCCTCTGCAATGTAGTCAAACGGGACATCGGCAGCTTCGTCAAAGAAGCTCGAGCTCATATCGACCAAGATGTCTCACTTCCTCCTGGATATTTTGTCACTTTTGGAGGACAGTTCGAGAGCCAGCAAAGAGCCCTGAATCATCTCACCATGCTGATGATAGTCGTCATTCTGATCATTTTTGTCGTCCTTTTCTCTTCCTTCGGCTCCATACGGCAGGCGCTGCTCATTATCCTCAACATCCCCTCGACTCTGATCGGCGGGATCCTGGCCCTTTTGATCGCCAGGCAAACGATTAACGTCTCTTCCACAATAGGTTTGATCGCCCTCTTCGGCATCTGCGTGCAGAACGATATCATCCTCGTGGCCAAGATCAACGACTTCAGACGTAAGGGGCTCCCCCTGCATAAGGCGGTACTTGAAGGAGCTTTAACGAAATTCAGGCCGATCCTGATGACCGACATGGTGATGATCGTCGGCGTACTCCCCTTGGCTCTGACTGTCACCACTGGAGCGGAACTCCATCGACCGCTGGCCGTGGTCTACATCGGGGGCTTCTTCTTTGCCATTTTGCTCCGGCTGATCATCGTGCCTGTCCTGTATGAAGCCCTGTCCAAGCTGGGTAAGGAAAGATGGCTTGAGAAAGCCTGATCCCTGTTCACAAATGCTCTAAAAGAATCTTTGCCCCTATAAGAATGATGATTAATCCCCCAAATAATTCCGCCCTTTTGCCCGCTAACCGGCCCAGAAGCGGCCCGATCCTCGTCCCGAGATAAGTCATCACAAAAGCAACAACCCCGATGACCGCAGCCGGGTAGAGGATGGACGTCTGAAGAGCAGCAAGACTCATTCCCACAGCAAAAGCATCGATACTCGTCGCCAGGGACAGCATGAGAAGAGCGAAGCCTTTTGTCCGGTCTTTTTGCTTTTCCTCAGTTTCACTCCTCGAGCGGAAGGACTCGAAAATCATTCTCGCCCCGATAAGGAGAAGCAGGCCGAAGGCGACCCAGTGGTCAAAGGGTTCGATATACTCCAGGAGGATACTCCGCGTTGCCTGCCACCCGATAAGAGGCATCATGAACTGAAAAAATCCGAAAAAAATGGCCATCCTGAAAGCCTGCCTGAAGGATAGCCTTTCCGGGCGCAAACTGACCCCAATAGAAACGGCAAAAGCATCCATCGCCAGAG
>JAOUKO010000277.1 GCA_029882525.1 Candidatus Aminicenantota bacterium
CCCGATAAGAGGCATCATGAACTGAAAAAATCCGAAAAAAATGGCCATCCTGAAAGCCTGCCTGAAGGATAGCCTTTCCGGGCGCAAACTGACCCCAATAGAAACGGCAAAAGCATCCATCGCCAGTGCCAGAGCCAAGGCAAGCACCAGAAAAAAATTCATTTCTCTCGATTTTTTATTCGGCTGTCCCCAGGTATTCAAGAGCCAGACTGGTCATCAGGAGCGTGGCCTGGGGCAAGGCTTTCTCATCCAGGTCAAAGGCAGGATGATGATGGGGAAACTCCATGCCATCTCCCATCCCGAAGAACAGAAAAGCCCCGGGAACTTTCTGGAGAAAATAGGCAAAATCCTCGCCTCCCATAACCGGGTCGATCGTTTGAATCCTGTCTTTTCCCAGAGTCTTTGCGGTCACTTCGAGTACAAAATCAACCATAGCTTCATGGTTGACAAGAGGAGGATAGCCTTTTTCATACTCAAACTCAGCCGTGGCGCCAAAGGCTTTGCAGGTCTCTTCCGTGATTTCCCTCAAGCGCTTCTCCGCCAGGGACTGAATAGATGAATCAAAGGTCCTGACGGTTCCGGTCAAAGACACTTCGCCGGGAATGATGTTATATATGGTCCCGCCTTTCACGGTCCCGAAGGAGACCACTACAGGTTTAAGAGGATCCACGTTGCGGCTGACAATGCTCTGGATGTTGACAACCAGATGGGAAGCGACAAGGATGGGGTCCACCGTCGTATGAGGCATGGAGCCGTGCCCGCCCTTTCCCTTCACCGTGATCGAGAAGTCATCGGGCTGGGCCATCATCGCGCCCTTCACGATCCCAATAGAACCGGTGGGAAGAGGCTGCCAGAGATGGAGCCCGAATGCGGCATCCACCCCCTCCAAGGCTCCCTCTTCGATCATCTTTTTGGCTCCTCCCGGAATTCTTTCTTCTGAAGGTTGAAAAAGGAAGACGACATTTCCTTTGAATCGATCCTTCCTTCTGGAAAGAAGCTCTACGGCTCCCATCAGAATCGCCATATGCCCGTCATGGCCGCAGGCATGGGCAGCCTCCGGATTCTCCGAGATGTACTCCTTGTCTCCTTCCTCCTTCAACGGAAGCGCATCGATATCCGCCCGCAAAGCCACGGTTTTCCCTCCGGGGATGCCTTCAAGGATTCCCCGCAATCCCGTTTTGGCACAGGTTGTGACAGGAATATCCAGGCTCTCCAGGAATTGGCGGATGACAGAGGATGTCCGTTTCTCCTGATAAGCGATCTCCGGATGCCGGTGGAAATCGCGGCGCCATTCGATTATTTTTCCGGTTAATTTTTTCGCATCTTTTTTCAATCCATCGATCATTTGATTCCTCCATTCGAGGGCTTTGTCTTGAGGCTGACCAAGACCGTGATGACTGAATTCACGGCAAGGCCGACAAACCCCGCGTTCATCCCCAAGAAAGGATCATTTTTGCTTAGGATGAGGATGAGGACCACGGTCACTCCCGCGATCAAGCCACAAAAGACTCCCGTCCTCGCGACCCGTTTCCAGAACAGTCCCAACACGACTCCGGGGAAAAACTGGCTGACTCCGTTGTAACCAAATATCAGGAGAGGGACCAACTCGTTGGGGAGAAAGATGGCAAAGATAAGCGCAAAAGTCATGATCACCAGAACCATGAACCGCGAGAGAGTCATGACTTTTTCTTCGCTCATCCGGGGTCTGAACCCGGTCTGGCAGACATTTTTCGCCAAAAGGGTGGAGGCGAAAAGAACAAGGATCGCGGAGGGGACCATGGCAGTCACCGCCCCGGCGGCTCCGACAAAACCCATGAACCAGGAAGGATAAGTTTTATTGACCAGAGCCAGAAAAGCCATATCCCCGTCTTCCAAGCCGGGTATGACCAACAGAGCGGTGAACCCGACCATGAAGATGAGGAGAATCGGGATCTGATAAAAAGGCATGATAACGGCGTTTCTTTTGATGATCCTGGCACTCCTGGCTGAAAAGGCCGAACCGAAAACATGGGGCCACATGTAAAAGCCGAATCCCATCACCAGCAGTGTCGACATGATCCAGAGCACATCCATCTCCGGAACAGCCCCGGGAAAGACGAGATAATCAGGTTTCTGCTCGATCAATGTCTTAAACATCTTCCCGAAACCCCCGAAATAGATATAGGGGACTCCGATGCCCACGATAAAGACCGCGAGTATCATCAGGATATCCTTGACAACGGCCACCCAGGCCGTTCCTTTGATCCCGCTGGTGTAGACAAAAGCGCAGGTCAGAACAAAAGAAATCCCGATGGCGATTTGAGGATGCACGGCTCCGTTGCTGGCCACTTGGACGATCAAACCCAGGCCTTTGAGCTGAAGCTGGAGGTAGGGGATTATGCAGACAACGCCGATCAAGGCCACGAAAACACCCAGATAGCGGCTGTCATAACGTTTTATGAAAAAATCAGGCTGAGTGTGGAGGCCGTAGCGTTTGCCCACTTTCCATAAGGCCGGAAGAACAAAGAAGGAAACCGTGTAGGCAAGAGCACCGTAGATCAGAATGTAAAAAGTCGGCGCTCCTTTAGAATAAGCCCAGCCGCTGGCTCCCAGGAAAGTGAACGTGGTGTAGATCTCCCCGGCCATGAGCAGCCAGATTATGATGATCCCGAACTTACGACCTCCGACTGTCCAGTTTTCCAGGTTCATCTTGACCCGTCTGCCAGCATAAATGCCCAGGAAAGCGGACAGGATGATCGTCGCAAAAATAATGATCAGGGCGGCGTTCAACTCTAATCCTCCTCTTCAGGCGGATTGAACTTTTTTTCCAGGCGATAGGCCAGAAAAAGAATGAGAGGAGTCAGAATGACCCAGGAGAGGATCCAGAACAACAGAAAAGGCAGACCCAGGATCACAGGCTCAATCCGGTTAACCAGAGGAAGAGCAAAAACAAGAGTGATGAACGGGATCGCCCCGAGAATCAAAGCCAGCTTGGTTCCTTTGCCCATGAACACCTCCTTTTTCAAAGCGCGCCCATTATATCAAAAGGAAAAAAAAGGGGACAGGTTATTTTTCTTGGGGACTGTCCCTTTAAGTCTTTATAATAAAAAAGAGAGGGACTGTCCCCCTTCTCAAAGAAATTACGCTTTTATCCTCTGATCGTTCGGCTTATAATAATAATCCAGATATCGGTATGGAAACGATAGTTTAAAGATATTGAAATCGAAGGAAGCCCAGACTTTATGGACAATGCGATCGTTCTCAGAGGTGTCAGGGTTCACAACCTGAAGAATATCGACCTCGATATTCCCCTGAACAAGCTGATCATCATCACCGGTGTCAGTGGCTCAGGAAAATCTTCCCTGGCCTTCGACACTCTCTACGCTGAGGGACAGCGCCGCTACATCGAATCCCTCTCATCCTACGCCCGCCAATTCCTGGAGAGGATGGATAAGCCTGACGCGGAGCTGATCGAAGGGATCACACCCGCAATCGCCATCCAACAAAAGGCCGTCACTAAAAATCCAAGGTCTACTGTGGCCACGGTCACCGAGGTCTATGATTTCTTAAGGGTTCTCTTCGCCCGAATCGGAACCATTCACTGCCTCAAGTGCGAAGAGCCGGTCAGGAAAGACACCATCGACTCGATCGTCGAAACCCTGTTCACTCTTCCTCCCCAGACTAAAATCTGGATCAGCTTTTCCTGGCCGCTGAAAAAAGGCCTGGCCTCTCTCAAAAAAGGCGGCTTTTTCCGAATCCTTCAAAAAAACAGAATCGTAAACATCGACAACGCTGAACCGGAAAAAGAAGAGGAGATCAATGTGCTTGTTGACAGGCTAACCCTCGACAGGGAGGAGAGAGAGAGGCTGGTTGACTCCCTTGAGATAGGCTTAAGGGAAGGAAAAGGAAGGATCTTCGTCCGTACAGATACGAACCAGGAGTTCGTTTTTTCTGACAGGCTCGAGTGCAAGAAATGCAGTATCCTCTACGAGGAGCCCTTCCCCAACCTGTTCTCTTTTAACAGTCCTCAAGGCGCCTGTCCTG
>JAOUKO010000278.1 GCA_029882525.1 Candidatus Aminicenantota bacterium
GCTGACCATGATACGGTGGCCGCCTATCCGGAGGCTCTGCGGTACGGTGAGGAGGAGGGAGTCGAGGTCATTCCCAGTATTGAGCTCACGACAGTATTCGATGACCGCGAGTTTCATCTTCTTCTTCCTTTTGTGAACTGGGAGAAAGAGATTGTCGCCGAGCTTATCTCCCGGGGTTCGGAGAGAAGGATCGCTGAAGCCAAGGAGCGTGTCCGGAAGCTGCAGGAGCTTGGCTTTGACCTCAGTTGGAAAGAGGTTTCCAAGAAATCAAAGCCGAATCCGCCTTTAGGCGTGACCATCGCCCAGATCTTGCTGGAGAAGTATGAAAAGAAGAAAATCCCTACTTTGGAAAAGTATTATAAAGGGTCGAATCGAATTTTTGCCCCTTACTTTTTTTACAAGGATTATTTCATGGAGGGGAAACCGGCCTGGGTGCCCAAGCGAAACCTGGACTTGTTGGAAGCGCTCAGGCAAGCGCCGCAGACAGAGGGAGTGCCGGTGCTGGCTCATCCCGGCGCCTACTTTCAGAAGGCGTCCCCGCATGACCTGGCGGTCTTGAAAGAAAGCGGGCTGGAAGGATTGGAAGTCTATACGTCTTACCATGATCCTTCTCAGACGGAGCACTACAAAGCGATCGCCGAGGACCTGGGGCTCGTTCCCACGGCAGGCTCTGATTTTCACGGCAAGATAAAGCCTCATATTGCTTTCGGTTCTCTCAAGGCTGGCGAATACTGGATGGTGGAAGAGCTGAGAAAAAGGAGAAAGTGAGAGAAAAGTGAACTGGCTGGATATCGTTCTGCTCGTCATTCTGGCAGTGGCCTCTATCTTCGGCATCGTCAAAGGACTCGTCCGGCAGGTTTTTGGCTTTCTCTCTGTAATACTGGGGTTGATTTTTGCCCTCAGCTTTTACTCCCAGATGGCGTGGCTTTATCAACGGTTTATCTCTTCTGAGATCTTGACTCAATTTTTAGGTTTCCTGACTGTGTTCCTGGTGGTGCTGTGCCTGGGATGGGCTTCTTCCAATCTTCTCTCTAAGATGATAAAGGGCCCGCTGAAACTTTTGAACAAGGTTCTCGGAGGATGCCTGGGCTTCCTTGTGGGAATTCTCATCTGCAGCGTGGTTATTTATGCTTTAATGGTTTTTCCGGTGAGCAAAAAGACCTTAAAGGACAGCCAGCTTTCTCCGGTGTGCATGAAGATGACTAAGACCATGTTCGGACTTTTTCCCAGGGACCTAAAGAAAAAATTCAAGAAAGCTTACCAGGATCTCACGAAAGAGGTGGAGAAAAATGCCAAAAGAATCTGACAAACTCAACATTCATCAACAACTGGAGATTGTCATCGAGGAGATGGTGGATAGAGAATTGAGCCTGAAAGATGGACTGAGGGAATTCGAGAAGATCTACATCGAGACAGTCTCAAAAAAATACAAGGGAAACATGACCAGAATGTCCAAAGCCCTGGGAGTTCACCGCAACACGCTGCGCAACCGCGCCAAATCTCTAAAAATCATCAAATAAATGAATAATTTAGCACTCTGCTGACGAGAGTGCTAATTTTGGCACTTTTTTCTTGACAAACAGGGGGGAGTTGAGTAAAATTAGCACTCTTTTAGCTTTTCTGCTAAAAAATCATTCAAAAATCATGTTTAGGAGGTCCAAATGAAGGTGATACCACTCCATGACCGAATTCTTCTCAAAAGACTGGAAGAGAAAGAGAAGACAAAGGGCGGAATAATCATTCCGGATACCGCAAAAGAGAAACCTCAGGAAGCAGAAGTCATAGAAGTCGGAAAAGGCCGAACGACAGAAGACGGGAAGGTTATTCCTCTCGATGTCAAGAAAGGTGATAAGGTTCTCATCGGAAAATTCAGCGGGACTGAAGTGATGATCGGAGACGTCGAACATGTCATCGTCCGCGAAGAAGAGATCTTAGCCAAGATCACCTGATTTTGTGAAAGGAGAAAAAAATGGCAAAAAAAATCACACTCGGTGAAGAAGCCAGACAGGCGCTTTTAAGAGGTGTCAACGCTCTCAGCAACGTGGTGAAGGAGACTTTAGGCCCGAGAGGAAAGAATGTTGTCCTGGACAGAAAATTCGGTTCTCCAACCAGCACCAAAGATGGTGTGACCGTGGCCAAAGAAGTCGAGCTCAAGGACCCGCTGGAGAACATGGGCGCCCAGCTGGTGAAAGAGGTCGCCTCCAAGACCTCGGATGTGGCTGGAGACGGGACGACAACTGCCACCGTGCTGGCTCAGAGCATTTTTGCTGAGGGATTAAAGTATGTGACCGCCGGAGCCAACCCCAACCTCATCAAGAAAGGTATCGATCATGCTGTTGCAGACGTGGTGAAAGAACTGAAAAAGTTGAGCCGCGATGTCAGTGGTCAGATGATTGCCCAGGTTGGCGCCATCTCAGCCAATAATGATGAATCCATCGGCAAGATCATCGCTGAAGCCATGGATAAAGTCGGCAAGGACGGCGTGATCACCGTGGAAGAAGCTCAGGGTTTGGAGACCACGATGCAGGTTGTCGAAGGAATGCAGTTTGACCGCGGTTATCTTTCCCCTTATTTCATCACCGACCCGGACAGGATGGAATGCGTCCTGGAGGAGCCGGTCATTCTTCTTCATGAAAAGAAGATCAGCAACCTGAGAGACCTTCTGCCCCTTCTCGAGAACGTGGCCAAGATGGGAAGACCTCTGCTGATCATTGCCGAAGAGGTCGAGGGTGAAGCCCTGGCCACGCTGGTCGTCAACAAGCTCAAAGGAACCTTCATGTGCGCTGCCGTCAAAGCCCCCGGGTTCGGGGACAGAAGAAAAGCCATGCTAGAGGATATCGCCATCCTCACCGGAGGAAAGGTGATCACCGAAGACATCGGTGTGAAGCTGGAAAGTGTTGGAGTCGATTGGCTGGGCAACGCCAAAAAAGTTGTTATAGACAAGGACAACACGACCATTGTTGAAGGAAAAGGAAAAACCGAAGACGTTCAGGCCCGGATCAAGCAGATCAGGACTCAAATCGAAGATACCACCTCTGACTATGACCGAGAGAAGCTGCAGGAGAGACTGGCCAAGATGGTTGGCGGAGTCGCCCTGATAAAGGTCGGAGCGGCTACAGAGACAGAGCTCAAAGAGAAAAAAGCAAGAGTGGAAGACGCCATGCATGCCACCAAGGCCGCAGTCGAAGAGGGGATCGTTCCTGGCGGAGGAGTCGCTCTCTTGAGGTGCCAGAAAGTCCTAGAAAAATTAAAATTCGAAGATGACATGCAGATCGGTGTCAAGATCATCAAGAGAGCCCTGGAAGAGCCTCTGCGGCAGATCGCGAATAACGCCGGTCACGAAGGCTCCATCGTTGTCGAGAAAGTGAGAGAGAAGGAACAGGATACGGGATTCAACGCTCTGACAGAGAAATACGAGAACCTGATCAAGTCAGGTGTTCTGGACCCGACCAAGGTGGTCCGCATTGCTTTGCAGAACGCCTCCAGTATCTCTGGCTTACTCCTGACAACAGAAGGTTTGGTCTCTGAGATTCCCGAAGAAGAAAAGGGACCGAAGTATCCTCCCCCACCGGGAGACATGTACTAATTTAAACGCATTAAATAATATGTCATTGCGAGTGAAACGAAGCAATCTCGTACAGAACCATACAGAGAAAGAGATTGTCACGCCTTTGGGGCTCGCAATGACAATGGTAAAACATTTATTGCGTTTACAATAAGTTCTCAGGATAGCGGAAAAGGCCCTGGGCATTCGCGCAGGGCCTTTCTTTTTTTTGCCGTCTTTCTGTGGTATATAAACAGAGTGTTCAAGTTCTTTGACCGTTACGTCATCAAAGAGATTGTCCCCCCATTCTTCATAGGCCTCCTCCTCGCCACCTTTGTCCTGCTGATGAACCAGATTCTGCAGCTCTCTGAGATATTCGTAACCAGGGGGGTTCCATTAAAAGCGGTACTGGAGATACTTTTCTATCTGATTCCCTCTATCCTGGCTTTCACCTTACCCATGGCTGTATTGATGG
>JAOUKO010000046.1 GCA_029882525.1 Candidatus Aminicenantota bacterium
CACCGCCTCCGCAGATTGGAGGACAGGCAGGCCCTGGTTGATGGCATTCCGGAAGAAGATCCGGGCAAATGACTTGGCGATGACGGCCTGGACCCCAGCGGCTTTGAGGCAGGTCGCAGCTTGCTCCCTTGAGCTGCCGCAGCCGAAATTCCGGCCGGCCACGATCACATCACCTTGTTTCACACTCTGAGCAAAACCCGGGTCTAAATCTTCAAGGGCGTGGCGGGCCATCTCCCCGGGCTCCAGGACAGAATAGGTGTATTTCCCGGGAAAGATCACATCCGTGTTGATATCATCCCCGTACTTCCAGGCTTTCCCTCTGCTCATAGATATTTCCTCGGGTCTGCGATTTTCCCCTCGAGCGAAGAAGCGGCAACGGTTGCCGGTGAAGCCAGATAAATCTCGGCATCCCTGCTCCCCATCCTGCCCCGGAAATTCCTGTTGGCCGTGCTCAAGGCCACCTCGCCTGGAGCCAGGATTCCCTGGTGCGCCCCCAGACAGGGACCGCAACCGGGATTGAGGATCAGGCAGCCTGCCTCGACAAAGATACTCATCAGTCCTTTATTCAGGGCTTCCAGATAGACCTGCCTGGAAGCAGGAATGACCAGCACTCTCACCTGAGAATGAACCTTCCTTCCTCTCAATATCGCAGCCGCAGCCTCCAGGTCTTCCAGCCTGCCGTTGGTGCAGGTCCCGATGACAGCTTGATGAAATCTGATTCCTTCCAGCTCGGAAACAGGCTTGACATGATCCACGGTGTGAGGGCAGGCGACCTGGGGCTGCAGAGAAGACACATCATAATCGAGGACAGCCTCGTACCCGGCATCCGGGTCCGAGGCGATGACCTCAAACTCATCCCTTGCCCTTTCTTTGATCCACGGAATTATGTTTTCATCGGGAACGATATAGCCGTTCTTCGCTCCTATCTCAGCAGCCATGTTGGCCAGCACAAGCCGGGAAGCCACGCTCAACCTTCTTACGGCCTCTCCGGTGAACTCCACTGCCTTATAATTGGCCCGGTCTGCGCCTTCATCACCGATGATCTTCAAGATAATGTCCTTGGCATAGACTCCGGAGGGGAGTCTCCCCTTGATCTCGATCTTTATCGTCTCGGGGACTCTGAGCCAGATCTCATCCGTAGCCCAGAGAGAAGCCACTTCTGAACGGCCGATCCCAGCGGAAAAAGCTCCTAAGGCACCGTAGCTTGTGGTGTGAGAATCCGCGCCCAGGATCAGCTTTCCCGGAAGGGCAAAACCGTTTTCCGAGAAAACCTGGTGGCAGATGCCCTGCTGGACATCGAAGAAGTTCGGAATTTTCTGCTCGGACACGAACTCCCGAATCGCTTTATGATTCGCTGCGTATTTCTCGTTAGAAGCAGGAACGACGTGGTCCAGGATGATGACCAACTTTTTTGGGCACCGGACGCTGTTGACGCCGAGCTTTTTGAATTCTTTGATGATGGCGGCGGAATTATCATGGGAGAGAATATAATCGGGAGAAACCGTTACCACCTCGCCAGCCCGGACCTCTGCCCCGGCTTTTAAACCGAGAACCTTCTCGGAGAATGTCTTCCCCAAAATTCCTTCCTCTAAAATAATTGGGGACTGTCCCCAATTTTTGCCTGCGGCTAAATTTTTAACGCCTCAAAATTGACGAAGTCAGCGTGGTTGACGATCACAGCCTCCACGGTCTTCCTGGCCCCGTCCCCTTCCTTGGAGTGAGCAGCGATGATGTGGATCACTTCTTTGGGGAGGCCGTGCTGGGAAGCAAAGGCTGCCCCGGATATGGGATGCCGGAGAAGCAGGCCTCCCTCGCTCTTGACGAATCTGCCTCCTTGCCGCTTATACTCGAACAGCTTGCCCACGTCATGGAGCAAGGCTCCAGCCAGCAGGTAATCCCGGTTGAGCGCGATCCGCTCCTTGTATTCCTCGGTCAAAATATCCCCGATCTCCACAGCACAGAGGGTCACGGCCCGGGTGTGCTCGATGATATTCACCGGCGTTTTCTCGATCAACAGAGTAAAAGGCATCTGGCAAAGGTCCTTGATCGTCCAGCCGCTTTCTTTCATGGCCTCAAGCCATACATTTATCGTCATTTCCTTGAGATCGGAATCCTCGATGAGCGTGAATTCAGGCATGATGCCCAATAGTTCTTCCCTCATTTGACTTTCCTTTCCGCAGGCCCGTCATACTCGAAGTCCTGGGGATCGATCTTTCTCATCGGCCTCATCCGGGTTCTCTCTTCATGAATATGAGCCACCAGTCCGGGCACACGGGCAATGATGAAAAAGGCGTTTCCTATATCAGGGGGAATATCCAGCTCGCAGAGAAGCGCCGCAATCGCTCCATCGACATTGATGGGCAGGCGCTTTCCGATAAGCTCCTCCAGGAGTTTCTCTACCGTCCGGGCAATCCGGACAAACTTCCCTGCCAGTCCCAGCTCCTCAGCCAGGGAAAAAAGCTTCTCTGTCCGCGGGTCCTGGGTGTGGATGCGGTGCCCGAAACCGGAAGCCCGCTTCCCATTATCTTTCATCTCCTGGAGGACTTCGCGGGCCGCTTCACCTTCGGATGCCTTCTTCTCCTCCATTCTTCTGGCAATCTCCAGAAAAAGGATCATCCCCTCCTCGATCGCCCCTCCGTGAAAGCGGGATATCGCTGTGACTCCAGCGGCAACGGCTGAGTTCAGTTCCGCTCCCGTGGAAGCGACCGTCCTGGCTGTCAGGACTGAAGGAGGGCTGGCACCGTGGTCCACAGAAGAGACGAAGATCGCATCCACAAGCCTGCCGACTTCGGGTGAGGGAAATTCTCCCTTTAAAACCAGATATATGGCCTGGGCAAAGGAGATCTTTCCCATGAGCTGGTCGATGGGGTAACCTCTCAAGCAGACCTTATTCGGTTTAACGTCAGTGATGGCTGTCTTCCAGTGAAGCTCGCCCATGGTCATCCTCCCTTATTGTCTAGAAGCTCCCTGGCAATCTTTGGGATATCGGAAACAGAGTCCGCCAGGTGAACTCCGACTTCTTTCAGTCTTTTCACCTTGCTCTCGTAGGAACCCCTTGTGCCTTCAACGATGGCTCCGGCATGGGAGAACCTGGTGCCGGATTTGGCTGCCTTACCGCCTATAAATGCGATGAGCGGCTTGGAGAACTTTCCCTGCTCTATCAGGTCAGCGACCCTCTCTTCCTGAGTGGTCCCGATCTCCCCGAACATGACCACTATCTCTGTCTCGTCATCCTGCTCAAAAAGCTCGATGACTTCCGGATGGGAGAGGCCGACCACTGCGTCTCCGCCGACGTGGATGATCGTGCTCTGTCCTAAGCCCGCCTCTGTCAGGTAATAGGATATGGCCGAAGTCATTCCGCCGCTTCGTGAGCTGACTCCGATATTTCCCGGACGAAACCACTCCTTTGCCCTTTCGGCCCGGCCTCCGATCATACCCAGGACAGCCTTTCCCGGGCTCACCAGGCCCAGGGTGTTCGGCCCGACAAACCGGCTTCCTCTTTCCAGAGCATAGCTGGATATTTCAAGGACATCGTAGATAGGAACACGGTCAGGAACGATGACCAGAAGCTTGACTCCGGCATCGACAGCCTCCAGTGCCGCGTTCTTCACCAGCGCAGCGGGGACGAATATGACGCTGGCGTCGATCTTTCCTTCTTTTTCCCAAGCCTCCTCCACCGAATCGTAGACAGGGACTCCATGAACCTCTTCCCCCCCTCTTCCTGGAGTCACGCCAGCCACGACCTGCGTTCCGTAGTCCTTCATCAGCTTGGTCCGGACCATTCCCTCTCTTCCGGTGATTCCCTGAACCATCACCTTGGATTTCTCGTTGACTAAGATTGCCATCTTTAACTCAAAAAACAGGAGTAAAAACTTTGCGCTATTTCATTTATCGGTTCTCTTCCAGAAAGTGTGGGTAAAATACACGGGAATGGAAGAAGCGACCTTTCAGGTTTAGCCTTAACGAACCGTCCACTGAGGGGAGCCGATGAAATCGGCCACCGAGTATGTTTGAGCACGAGATGATCAATCTGATGAAAAATGATTGAGTACGGACATCCGGTTTGAAGTGACATGCCTTGAGTGCGGAGTTACGCAGGCGCCGAGGGGGGCGGTGAGGGAATGGCGTTAAAAATCTGAAGGGAGCGATGCCATTTCCGTGTATTTTATCCATTAAATTATCCATACATAATAGAATAGAATCCATTTATCTAACTATTTTATTCAGCTTTTAACAAGCTTATCCCTGTATTCCTTCAATCCCGGAATAGGAAGGTAGATCGTAACAGCGTCCTGCTCGTGAAATTTACAAAAGATCTCGCAGGCCAGACATTCCGTGCATTTGCCTTTCCTGGCCTCAACCATCGGGATCGAAAGCACGGGTTTCCCCTCCTCGAGCTTCAGGATTTGAGCCCGGCAGGCTTCGATACAGCCTTTTGTCCGGCAGTTCTCACATTTCTGATGGTCGAGGAAAATCCTCCCGGTCATGGTCTCAAAAAAGTATCCAGCATCGGGAAGCTCGGGGTCATTCATCGGCCTGACAGCATGAGAGGCTGCTTGGCTCTTCTCTGTCAGCTCCTCCAACCTTTGAGCGCAGAACTCGGGCGAGTCATCCCGCCCGTACCCCTCGACCGCAGCCGGGATATCTTTCAGGTATGTACCCAGGATCTCGATGGCCTCTTCCTCATAATTGCCTCCCAGCCGGATCACCGCCGGTATCTCCAGTTTCTCCTCGTGGAAAGCTTTGACCATTCCTCGGGCTGAATGGTACTGCTCCTGGCTGGCGACGCCGGAGCCGGAAGCGAAATAGCCTTTGAGGTTCGGCTGGGAAAGAATGATCTTGGCAGCCCGGTAGACTTTGCTGGCGGAGGGATTGCCGCTGGTATCGCAGTAATTGGCCAGCTTGAAACCTTTATCCAGCACGGCGTCCATGGACATCATCGAGCCGCCTCCGCCCGCACCATGAAACCCGATATACTTTTCTTCAGGAGGAATCTCTTCTGTCATCTGTAAGAAATAAAACGTCCCCCGATGATCATTTTCTTCCACACGATAGGCAATCCTTTCCAGCCGTGTCGGGGGACGGTCGAATTCCCTGGCCACCTCGATGTCCAGCTCAGGGTGACGATAGACGGCGTAATCATCGATGGCCAGATGGCAGTCAGCCGCGTAGATAATGTCTTCTTCTGTTATAACCAGGGGGTTAATCTCGACTGAGCGGGCATCATACCTGCGCGCCACTCTGTACAGCTTGGTCAAAACACCGGAGAGCTGGACAAGGAGCTTGCCGGACAACCCTGCTTTCTGGAGCAAGTTGCGGACTTCATAGTCTTTCAAGCCTGTCTTTATGTTGACAGGGATTTGCCAGACCTTGTCTGGATGCTTGCGGGCAATTTCTTCGATCCCTGTTCCTCCCACCGAACTGAAAATGAGGACAGGTGCTTTCCTGGCATCATCTATCACCAGTCCCGCAAAACACTCCGATTTTATCTTGAGCTTTTCTTCAACCAGCAATTTATCGACCACGAAATTCTTAGCCTTCATCCCGAACATCTCCCGTGCCGCGGCTTCTGCCTCTCCCCCACTCTCCGCAAATCGAATCCCTCCCAGACCTGCTCTTCCGGTCAGCCAGACCTGTATTTTCAGGACCACGGGCTTCCCGATCCTGAATGCAACCTGGCGCACTTCCTCAGGAGTGAAGGCCAAGTCTCCTTCAGGCACATGAATCCCCGCATTCTTCAGAAGTCTTTTGCTCTGGTATTCGTAGAGCCTCGCCATCTGCTTCTTCCTTTCGTTCCCTTATTATTCAGACAGCAGGAAATTTTGTCAATGAATAATAGGGATCTACTTTTGATCTTGTCGTAACATGAATAATAGGGATCGTGTCTCAAATTCTGACAGATGTTACGACAGGATACATAATTTATATTGTCGACTTCGTTTTATCGACAATATAAATTGACACTGCACTTTTCCCTGTGCTATGTTAGGCGAGATTAAAAGGGAAAAGAAGCAAAGAAGGATTATGCTGGTTTGGAGAAGGGAGAAACGCTTTTCAACTTCACTCAAAATTATTGCCACAGCTTCCGCAACAACGTATCTTCGTACCTGAACTTGGCTTTTCTATTCGTATTCGGCCAGCTTATAATTAACGCTGTATCTCAAACAAGAAGACTCTTTCCTTTTGGCTCGAGAGAAGAACAATGAAAAAACAGGTCCTGATCGCCGAAGACGAGCGGATCGTCGCTGAAGACATAAAGATGAAGCTGGAGCATGTCGGATACAATGTCGCCGGGATCGCCAGCTCCGGAGAAGAATCCGTCCAAAAAGCAGAAAAACTCCACCCGGACTTAGCCCTGATGGACATCGTCCTTGAGGGGAAAATGGACGGTATCGAGGCCGCAGGAATCATTCAATCCCGCCTCAACATTCCTGTTGTCTATTTGACCGCCTACTCTGATAAAAAAACCTTGAGTAGGGCCAAAGTCACAGAACCTTTCGGATTTATCATCAAGCCCTTCGAAACGAAAGACCTGTTCACAACAATCGAGATGGCCCTTTACAGGCATAAAATCGGAAACATGCTCAAAGAGAGCGAAGAGAGATATAAAGCTCTTTTTAATAGGTCGATGTCTTACATCTTTCTGCACGATATCAACGGTCAGTTCCTGGATGCGAATAAGGCGGCCCTGAAAGCACTCGGGTATAAAAGAGAGGATATCCCTTCTCTCAAATTTACCTCCATGCTTGACGAGAGCCAACTCCCTCAGGCACTCAAAACTCTTGAAGAAATCATACGCACCGGCCGCCAGAAAAAACCTTCTGAGTACAGGCTCAGAAGACAAGACGGTCGTTATATCTGGGTGGAGACCGAAGGCTCACTGATCTACAAAGAGGGAAAACCCTGTGCGGTTCAGGGTATCGCCAGAGACATCACCGAACGCAGGAGAACGGAGGAGGCCCTGAGAGAATCGAAAGAACAATTGAGGAACCTTGCCGCTCATCTCCAGTCCATAAGGGAAGATGAAAGAGCAGTCATGGCCCGTGAGATTCATGATGAGCTGGGCCAGGCTTTAACTGCCATAAAGATGGATTTATCATGGCTGGAGAAAAAAATACCTGAAGAACAAAGCCTGGTTTTAAAAAAAACAAGATCCATGACCGAATTGGTGGATTCCACGATTCAAACCGTGCAGAGAATCTCATCGGAACTGAGGCCAGGATTACTGGACGACGTTGGTCTTCTGGCCGCAATCGAATGGCAGACAGAGGAATTTCAAAAAAGGACAGGAATCGCCTGTGAATTATCAGTGCTCTCTGAGGATATCATACTCAGCCAGGAGCGTTCGACAGCGGTCTTCCGCATCTTCCAGGAAACACTTACCAATATCACCAGGCATGCTAAAGCGACAAAGGTCATAGTGAGCCTGATAAAAAAGGGAGCGAGATTAGAGCTTAAAGTTAACGACAATGGCAAAGGGATTACAGAAGAAAAGATATTCGACCCAAAATCTCTGGGGCTCCTAGGAATCCAGGAACGCGTCCATTTTCTGGAAGGGAACATGACTATCAAAGGAATACGCAACAAAGGAACCACGGTAACGGTGACCATGCCGCTTACAGAGTGAGGAGAAAGCTGATGATTAAAATTCTCATCGCCGACGACCATCCGGTCGTCCGAAAAGGCTTGAGAGAAATCATCGAAGAAACCTCGGACATGAGAGTGGCTGACGAGGCGAGTAATGGATCGGAGGTATTGGAAAAAGTATCCAGCAAAGACTTTGATGCGGTATTACTGGACATCTCCATGCCCGGGAGGAGCGGGCTTGATGTCCTCAAAGACATAAAAAAACGAAGGCCAAAGCTTGCAGTGCTCGTCTTGAGTATTCATCCAGAAGAGCAGTATGCCGTGCAGGCATTCAAAGCAGGAGCGTCTGGATACCTGACAAAAAAAAGCGCGCCTGATGAATTGCTCATAGCCCTACGGAAAGTATCAACCGGGGGAAAATACGTCTCATCTTCGCTGGCAGAGAAATTGGCCTACGCTCTGGAAACAGGTAGAGAAATATCCCCTCACGACACTCTCTCTACTCGCGAAAATGAAGTGATGCTGAAGATCGCCTCGGGAAAAACCGTTACTGAGATTGCCAAAGAATTGTTCTTGAGCCCAAAAACAATCAGCACTTACCGCACCCGTATCCTGGATAAAATGGGAATGAAGAACAACGTGGAATTGATCCGTTACGCGATAATGAACCACCTGGTTGACTGAATCTTTTTTGAAATCCATAAGAGCCAATAAGACCACAGTCAACTTGGAGGGGGAACTGACTTCCCCCTTCCAACGCTCGCTTTCGCTCACTGCCTCCCCTTCTCGGGCGGGGCATGAACCCACGCCCTGTGACCAAGGGGGCATACCCCCTTGGATCCCTCGACAATCGGTTCCCCGCGGCAATCCGCGGGGCATATCATCCGATCGTCAAAATAAATGCGGCATCCGGAAATAGCCTTCAGTCAGAATCATCCCATTTGTAAGACAAATCCCTACATAAAAAAAAGACAAAGCCTGATACCATTTCATTTACTCTTTTTATATCTTAAACAAGCAGGATTTCTCAAGAATCGAGATCATTGCCCATAAACGGCGTGGATTATGACTTCAAGAAAAAAGAGGACAGTTCCCTTTTTCCTTCTTACAGGTCTCTTTTCCCTTCTTTAAATCCTCCATGGCTTCGCGGATAAAGGGGCCTGTCCGCTTTTTTTATGGACTAAGAAGAACAATCTAAGGCGCTTAATGGAATTCCCATGAAAGTCCTGATCGTGGATGATTCAAGACTCCTCCGGGAAAGACTGGTGTCCATGATATCCGAGCTTCCGGAAATAGATGTGATCGCCCAGGCAGGGGACGCCGCCGGAGCCAAGGATTCCATTCAAGAATTCCATCCGGATGTGGTGATACTGGATATCCGGTTATCCGAGGGAAACGGGATTGAAGTCCTCCAGGATATAAAGAAAAAACGCTCCGCTCCTGTGACCATAATGTTCACCAACTATCCCTATCCGCAATACCGAAAAAAATGCAAGGAGGCAGGGGCCGATTTCTTCTTCGACAAATCCACCGAATTCCACAAAATCACTGGTGTGCTGGAAAAAATAAATCAGGAATCGCCAGCCAGATCAGCCAGAAACTCGATAAAAAGGAAAGAACAAAAAACACAATTTTACGGCCGCAAACATCCCTGAAACTCTCAAATCGAGGCATAAAAATTCCTCATAAAGGGAGTTCAAAATGAAAGATACGGAAAAAACGAGAGAACAGCTCATTGAGGAACTGGAAGAACTGCGTGAGCGGAATAGACGGCTGGAGCTATCGGAAATCGAAAGGATACAGAAAGAAGAGTTGTTGAAGGAGTCAGAAAAAAAATACAGGATGCTGGTCGAATCATCCACAGATATGCTGTTCACTGTCGACCTCAAAGGCAACTTTCTTTTTGTAAACAGAGCGTTTCAACAGTGCCTGGGGTACACAAAAGAGCAAATAATGAGGATCAACGGGTTTGCCCTCGTTCATCCCGACGACATGGAACTCGTGAGAAAGCAGTTTGCTCAAATCATTGCCGGAAAAACAGCGGACAACATGGAATACAGGTACAAGACCAAGGATGGCAAATATATCCACATTCTAAACAATGCGGCTCCCATTTCTGATTCCCAGGGAAACATCGTGGCCGCTCTTGGGATTGCCAGGGATATCCGTTACCGCAAAAAAATCGAAGAGGAGCTGCGGAAAGCCCGCGACAAACTGGGAGAGCGCGTCGTGGAGCGAACCGCCCAGCTTCTGGCAGCAAACAAAAAATTGAGCGAAGAAATAAAAGAACGCAGGCGCATCGAAAAGGAATTGAGGAAAAGCGAAGAAAAATACCGGGCCATCTTTGAATCATTCCACGATGTGTACTACCAAACGGATAAGGAAGGCTTGATCACCATCATCAGTCCTTCGGTCCGGACTCAAGCGGGTTATGACCCGGAAGATGTCATCGGAAATCCGGTGACGGATTTCTACCTCAATCCGGATGACCAGGAAAAATTCATGCAGGAGCTGAAGGAAACAGGAACTGTTAATGACTATGAACTCAAGCTTAAAGCCAAGGACGGAAGAGTGATAGAAGTCTCAACGAGCTCCAAGCTTGTTTTCGGCAAGGACGGCAAGCCGGTGGGCGTTGAAGGCGTATTGCGCGACATCACAAAGCGCAAGCAGGCAGAAATAGCTCTCAAGGAAAGCGAAGAAAAATATCGCGACCTGGTCGAGAATTTAGCCGAAGTGATTTACACCCTGGACCAAAGTGGAAGATTAACCTTCGTCAGTCCTGCTGTGAAGTCGCTCATCGGATATTCTCCGGAAGAATTAGAAAGCAAAACCTTTTCTGAATGGATCCATCAAGAGGATCTGCTCCGGGCCAGGGAAGGCTTTCAAAAAGTCCTCTCAGGAAAAAGCATGACTAACGAGTACCGGATAATATCAAAAAACGGTGAGGTCAGGTGGATATACACTTCCAGCCGACCGGTCCTGGATGAAGACAGAGTGGCTGGAGTGCAGGGAGTGCTGACAGATATCACGGAGAGGAAAAGGGCGGAAGAGGCCCTCCAGGCCAGGGAAGCTTATCTTGACCAGCTTTTTGAGAGTGCCCAGGAGGCGATTGTCATGTCGGACAGCGACGGCAAGGCGCTCCGGATTAACGAAGAATTCACAAGAGTATTCGGCTATACAAAAGAAGAGGCAGCGGGAAGGAGGGTGGACGAGTTAATCGTTCCCGAAAACCTTCAACAGGAAGCCTTATCCATCACCAGGAGTGTATCCAAGGGAGAAAAAATTGCCATGGAGACGGTTCGGTGCCATAAAGATGGCACTCCCATCGACGTTTCCGTTCTTGCTTCGCCGATCATCATCAACGGCGAGTTGGCCGGAACCTTCGGTATCTATCGAGACATTACCCGGCGCAAGCAAGATGAAGAGCAGATCAGGGCTTCCCTCAAGGAAAAGGAAATACTCCTGCAAGAAATCAACCACCGTGTTAAAAACAACATGCAAATCATATCCAGCCTGCTCAACCTGCAGTCCAGGCATATTGAAGACAAAAAGGCCCTGGAGCTATTTCAAAGCAGCCAAAACCGAGTCAAGTCCATGGCTCTTATTCATGAAAGATTGTATCAATCCAAAGACTTTACCAGGGTTGACGTGGCTGACTATGTCCGCAGCCTGACAAACCAATTGTTCATCACCTACGGTATCGACCAAAGTGCCATAAAGCTCAAGGTCGACATCAAAGACATATTCCTGGACATGAACACCGCCATCCCCTGCGGATTGATCATTAACGAACTGGTCTCTAATTCCTTGGAACATGCCTTTCCCAGAGGTGCACAGGGCGAGATTAAAATTACCATGCACCCTCTGAACAAAAACGAAATCGAACTGATTGTCTCCGACAGCGGAGTCGGCATGCCTGAAGGCAGGGAATTAAAAAACACTCAATCCCTGGGTTTATATCTGGTGAGCATGCTCGCCGAGGACCAGCTTCACGGCGAGATCAAGCTGGATAGAAAAAAAGGAACCGCATTTCACTTTCGCTTAAGGGTAAAAAAATGAAAAAGAAATACATCTTAAGCACATTCAGCGTTATCACAAAGTCTGAACGCCATTTTCAAGAGGTGGAGCTATGGTAGATGGGATCGCAAAGATTTTAGTCGTTGAGGATGAACGAGTCGTTGGCGAGGATATAAAAGTGAGATTGCAAAAACTAGGGTATTCTGTCCCATCGATTGTTCTTTCTGGAGAGGAAGCTGTCCAAAAAACCAAAGTCCTGCGTCCCGACCTGGTGCTGATGGATATTGTCCTGGAAGGAGATATGGATGGGATCGAGGCTTCAGCGCAAATTAGATCTCTTTACGACATTCCCGTTGTCTACCTCACTGCCTTCGCTGACCAAAAAACACTGGAACGGGCAAAAATAACCGAGCCTTACGGTTATCTCCTCAAGCCCTTCGATGACCGGGACCTGCATATAGCCATTGATATAGGCCTCTACAAGCACAGAATGGAAAAAAAACTGAGAGAGACTGAGGAAAGGCTACGAAAAATCCTCGAAGATACGATCAGAGCTTTATCCTCAGCCCTGGAACTGAGGGACCCCTACACCGCAGGTCACCAGAAAAGGGTCTCTGAACTGTCCTGCGCGATCGCTTCAGAGTTGGGCCTTTCTTCAGAACAGATTGACGGTATCCGCCTGGCCGGGCTCGTCCATGATGTGGGCAAGATATGTGTTCCTGTTGAGATTCTCAGCTGGCCTGATAAGCTGTCGGAAAACGATTTTGAACTGATTAAAGCTCATCCGCAGGCTGGTTACAATATTGTGAAGACAATTAATTTTTATTATCCGGTTGACCGAATCGTCCTTCAGCACCACGAAAGAATCGACGGTTCAGGCTATCCAGCCGGGCTGAAGAGCGAGCAGATTATTCTCGGAGCGAAAATCCTGGCGGTGGCGGATGTTGTCGAGGCCATCGCTTCTCACCGTCCATACAGGGCAGCTCTCGGCATCACTCACGCCTTGAACGAAATCTCGAATAAAAGCGGGATTCTCTTCGAGCCTGATGCGGTGGAGGCTTGCTTGAGGCTTTTTAAGGATAAGGGTTTCAGGTTCAACATTGATGAAAAGCATTGACGCTCAAATCTGCCAAAAGACATCCTTGAGTTTTAAGGCTGGAAAACAAACGGGTTGTACAGGATGGCTGACTCCTGCTTCGGGCTAATAAATTCAGCCATTCGATATGATATGAGATGAGCAATATTCGCCAGGCGGGAATTAAGTTTAGGCAGTTCCTCTGCTTATTCCCACAAATTACCTTTCAAGTTAGACTCCCCGCCTGGCGATTCTTTATATAAAACAGGACTGCCTTTGTTGGATTTTTATATTGATGAACCTGGATCATCAACACGCCTTGACTTCCTTTTCATATATTTAGTCTGAGTTGTCCTGAAAAAAACTTAAAAAAACTTGAGATGCGCGGGGGTGTCAATCCGTTCAACCTTGATTTTTTCCGCTATAATAGAGAATATAAGTGAAAACAGGAAGGGAGACCGCTCCTCATATCATAACAGGGTAACAATCAGGAGCAAGATTTGAAAACAAAAGCAAGAAAGCCCGTCGTAGCGGCTCTTCTCTCCTCTGTGGTACCGGGACTCGGCCAGGTCTACAACAGTCAGCCGGTCAAGGGAATCCTCTTTTACCTGGCGACTTTTTTGCTTATCATCTTGCTTTCCTTCACTGGGTTACAGTTCTCATTTTACGGGCTTATGGCCATCATCCTGCTTGGGCTCTTCTTGTGGCTGTTGATTGTCGTGGAATCCTTCATCGCAGCGGGTAAAGTGAAGAGCAGCACACTTAAGCCATACAATAAATGGTACGTCTACCTGATCATCGTTCTGTTGAGTCTAGGAATAGACCTCGCTTTGACGGATTTTTTTGTCAAGGATGTTCTGGGAATCAAGAGTTACAGATTGTTCTCAGACTCCATGCAGCCAACCCTCCGGAAAGGCGACTGCATAATGACCCGACTGAAGTATTACAAATCCCGCAAACCAGAGAGGGGAGACCTGGTGATAATCAAGGATCCGGAAGATCCCTCTCAAGAGCTGATCAAGAGAGTGGTCGGGCTGGAAGGTGAAAAATTCGAGATAAAAAACAAACGCGTTTTTATAAATAACAGGCCTCTTCAGGAGGGCTACAAAATCCACACGGACAGCAGCGTATATGTCAGAAAGCTATTTCCGTATGACGATTCGATCAGGGACAACTTCGGCCCGATGATTGTTCCCTGGAGGCACTGTTTTGTGCTCGGAGATAACCGCGATAACAGCATGGACAGCCGGCACTGGGGCTCTGTCTCTCTAGAAGACGTCACAGCTAAAGCCCTGTATATCTATCTCTCTGCGGATTTAATTAAAATCGGCGGGAACCTCAGATAAGTCCAGAAGTGAGAGTAATGCTGGCTGTCTAGGGAAATAAGCAAAAGGGGATTAATGGTGGGTTAAACCCTGTCCAGCCAGCCAAACAGGGTTTTTCTTTATTTTAACATAATTTTTATAAAATTTGTAGTATTAATAGGAATTATTTTTAAATTTATTCCGTAAAAGAATACCTGAAAAAAGGATGAAAAAAAGAGAGCGCTGGCTGTTTGAGGGGAAAAGAAGCAAAAGGGGTTGACTGTGTAAACCCTGCCCAGCCAGCCTAACAGGGTCAATAGTTTAGTCGCAAAAGCTGCTGAAAAATTGAATACGAAAGATTGAAATATTTTTCCGCCATTTTCTGGTAAACTATAAATCCATTTCAAAAAGGAGGTGGAGTATGGCCACTTATATCATTCTCAGCCGGATATCTCCTGAAGCATTCAGCGATCCGTTCGAATTCAAAAAGATTGCCGAAGCTGTATCCTCGAGAATCAAAAAAGAGTGTCCCGATGTTGTCTGGAGAGAAAGTTACTCGACAACAGGCCGGTTCGACGTAGTGGATATTGTCGAATCCGATGATCCGCAACAGGTTATGAAAGCCACTTTGATCATCAGGGCTTACGGACATTCCACTACTGAAACGCTGGCCGGAACCCCCTGGGATGAGTTCCTGAAGATGATCTAGAGGGTCTCCCTTTGCTGCTTCACAATTGACTTCTGAATAGAAAACAAGGGCAGTGCCTGGTTTTAGATATGATCGCCATGCTTCACGATCGGATGATATGCCCCGCAGCTTGCCGCGGGGAACCGATCGTCGGGGGATCCAAGGGGGTATACCCCCTTGGTCGCAGGGCGTGGGTTCATGCCCCGCCCGAGAAGGGGAGGCAGCGAGCGGAAGCGAGCGTTGGAAGGGGGAAGTCAGTTCCCCCTCCAAGTTGACTCGCAGTGGCAAATTGAAAAAGAAATGCATCTCACTTTATGCCATAAAAAAAGGGAAGCGGATAAAAACTTCCGCTTCCCTCTCGATGTTAAGGTTTGTTCGCTGTCCGTTACTCTACCCAGACCTTGATCGTGACGTCCTCGTCATCGTCATTAATCTCGATTAAGACCATCGGTCCGTACTTTCTCAGTTCCTTGAACAGCTCCCCCAGGTCGATATCGCAGTAATCATTGTGAATCTTCATGTGCTTGTCATGTGAGCATTCAAGGATGGCCTCGATCACGGCGATCGGCAGGGTGACCTTGACCTTGGCTTTTCCTGTGTCGTTATCCGTGATCAGCACCTTGAACCACTTCACATCCTGCCCGGCCTTGTAATCCGGGTTTTCCTTCACAGCCTTCTTGATGGCCTGGATGTCATCCCTGCTGTCGGCAAGAAGAAGACTCGGCAGCAATACAACAAGCACGAACAGAATTAAAACCAAAACAGCAATCTTTTTCATCGTAAGCCTCCTGTTCTTTTTATTCTATCCATATTTTAATGACTGTTCCCTCTTCAGGGTCCTCTATGGTAATGATCTCCCCGATCTCCATGAGTTCTTTCCTCAACCTATCAATATTGTAGCCTTCCTTTGTCATCAGGTCTTTTTCCTCTTCGGAAATGGCG
>JAOUKO010000279.1 GCA_029882525.1 Candidatus Aminicenantota bacterium
TGCAGTCTCTTTGGAGAGAGTCCAGTATTTGAGATGGAGCTCGCTCACATTCTGATAACCGCCGAATTTCCAGGGGATGGGCTTTTCATCCGCAAACCCAACAGCCAGCAGAATCCCGCAGAGCAGGACCAGTGTTTTGAGGGTCCTCCATTTTTTGATTTTTCCGGATTTCATTCTCATCCTCCTTATTTAAGCATCTGTGAGCAAATCTACTCCCCCAGGCTGGCTATGTCAAGAAGCGTCCATTTCAAAAGCAGAAGACCGACTGAAGGATCGCGCTTGACATCTCTAGGAAAAGAATTCCTTGCTGTCATTAGTCCTCTACCGCGCACTTCTTTGACACTTAATTTAAAATAGATTATACATTTTCTCACCGTGGCTTCTCTAAGGAAGATTCTGAAAAGGTTGAAGTTCAAGGCCCGACCCGACCAGCTCGAAGGCATGGCCAAATACGCTATGCGGGGAGAAAAGAGATGCTGCAGAAGAAATCTCTCAGATGGATTCCAGAGCTGCACGCTTGGCCGCTTCTGATGCCATCCGAGAACTCAAAAGCGAGGCAGTGCAGAAAAGGCTGAAAAAGTAAGATACATGTTTGAACTCTCTCTGCCTCCTTTTCCAATCCAGGAAGCCAGAGAAAAAATACATGCTAAAATCTAAATTTTACTCCTCCCATAAAAATAGGTCCTTCAAGCTCTAAAAACTCTATGTTTCTGGAAAAGGTACTGAGTTCAAAGTTTAAACCAACCTTTCTGGTAAACCAGAGGATACCTCCAAAGGTAAATTGAAAATAAGAATAATTTCCCGCTTCAATTGTGTCACCACTCCAAAATTCTTCTGTCTCACTATAATGGACATAGTTAAACCTTCCCACGAAATAGGGCTCAAAGAAATTCATCTTGTAACTAAGAACAGGCCCAGTATAGACATACATTCCATTTGCTGTCGTCCCCAAACCGAAAAGAGCCGCAGAGGAGAAACCGTTTTCTATGGAGTTTATAAAAGAGTATTTTCCAAAAAGGCCTAAGGTAACAAGTTCAATCTGCAATCCGATATCTAAATTGGATGTCATGCCATAAGCAAGTTTAAATCCTCCCCAGCTCTCCGCTTCTTCGCCCAAGGCTCTTACTCCATCCAGTCCGATTTTTCCTTTTCCTAAAGACCTTCCACTAAAATTGCTGGACAAAGGCGCTACGCAACCTGAAAGCGCCAAGAGAGAGAAAATAAGAAAAGAAGCGATTGATTTTTTCATTTTAAGCTTCCTGGGTCATTTCTTTCAAGATATAATTTAAGCCCTAATATGAGGAAAGTTGTTAAAAAGTTATTAAGAGTTTGTAAAAAAGCTGTTAAGAGTTCCCCTTTTACTGAGAATTCTCCTCCCAACCACCTGTCTCTTTTTATTTCAATCTAAATTTAACAAAAACAGACTAATCCTGACTCAATTGGATTAATCTGACCAAAATCCCAGATAAATTATGAGCTGTTGATTTGGATTCAAGAACAAGGGGAATTGAGAGTGACCCGTGTAGGACTCGAACCTACAACCCGCGGATTAAGAGTCCGCTGCTCTACCTGTTGAGCTAACGGGCCAAGAAGTAGTAATTAGTTTAGAGGAGTGTCTAATTCTTGTCAATGAGATTGCCACGCTGCGCTCGTAATGGTAAACATTCTTCGTATGAGACCGCCGCATCACTCTGTTCCTCTTGACGGCAGTAAAGTAATGGGTATAATTGTTGTATGCTTATAAAGAAGTCCCTTTCTACTGCTGAAGTCAACACCAGCGTAATTCATTATAATCATAATAATTGGGTGGTTTGCGCCGCCCAATAATATATTCAGATCCCTCCCCGAATTCCCCTTAAAAATAATAATGGAGGAAAACTATGAGCAAAAACTTCATAATTGTGAAAAATTATCGATCGATCCTGGATGTTATAGAGACAGAAAAGGCAATAAAATTGATCAAAGACTTTTTTCAGCTCAACATGGCTGAAGCGCTGAGCTTAAGGCGGGTGACAGCGCCGTTGTTTGTAAAAGCAGGAACAGGGATTAATGATGACCTCAATGGTGTTGAACGGCCGATCTCCTTCCGGATAAAGAATATGAACAACATAAAGGCTGAAATCGTCCAATCCCTGGCTAAATGGAAAAGGCTGACTCTCGCCAATTTAAAAATCAATCCGGGCGAAGGTATATATACGGATATGAATGCCGTGCGGCCTGATGAGATTCTTGACAATTTGCATTCTCTTTATGTTGATCAGTGGGACTGGGAAAGTGTCATTTCACAGGAAGAAAGAAACCTAGAATATTTGAAAAACATTGTCAGAAAAATTTATCAGGTGTTGAAAAAAACAGAACACTTTATCTATGCCCACTATCCTGAAATCAAACCCATACTTCCTGAAGAGATTACTTTTATTCACTCAGAAGAGCTGGAAAAGAGATACCCGGATATGAGTCCTGTAGAAAGAGAAGATGCCATTTGCAAGGAGTGCGGCACGGTTTTTATCCTTGGAATCGGAGCCTCCCTGGAAAATGGGCGTCCCCACGATAGCAGAGCCCCTGATTATGATGATTGGATAACACCGACAGAGAAGGGACCGGGGTTGAATGGAGATATTATCGTCTGGTATCCAGTTCTGGAAACAGCCTTTGAAATCTCTTCGATGGGAATCCGGGTGGATCCGCAGACACTCGAAAAACAGCTGGAAATAACCGGGACCACTGAAAGAAAGGAATTGTTCTTCCATCAAAAATTACTGAACGGGCAATTACCTCTCTCCATTGGCGGCGGCATCGGTCAATCAAGGCTCTGTATGTTCTTTCTTAGAAAAGCTCATATTGGAGAAATCCAGGCAGGTCTATGGCCGGAGGAGGTAATAGAAGAATGCCAAAAGAATAATATCTTCCTATTATAAAAATAATTGTCCCCCCAAGCTTGTCTCATAGAATTAATCAATAATATAAAAGGAAGTCGTTTTTTCTTCTTCCTTTTGTATTTGAAAAAACCGGTGCTATTAAGATGTTTCTCAATCAGTTCCCCTGTCAATCCTTGCAGAGACTGTCAAGGACAGGAGAGAATGTTTGCACGCACAAAGGGTTTCTTTTATAATGCAGGCAATAAGGATTCGTTCTCGATGAATATGAACCTGTTTATCATTCTATTTTCGGCCGCGATCGTTATCCTCTTTATCTTCCTGATCTGGTTCCTGAAAAGAACGACTTCCAAGATCGATGAGATCAAGACCGCCCGCTCGGAAAACCAGGCGCTGAATCTCATGCAGCAGCAGATCGGGCAGCTCACCCAGAACATCAACCAGCAGCTCCAGAATATGAGCGCCCAATTCCAGAAGACAACGGGAAACATCGGCACCACTCTGGGAGACGTCAAGAAGGACCTGGGAAAGATGGAAGAGGTGACGCGCGAAGTCCTGGACAAAGCGAAAAGCATCTCAAGCCTGGAGAGCCTGCTCCGGGCACCGAAATTCCGGGGCGGGTTCGGCGAGCTTTTTTTGGGAGACCTGCTGTCGCAAATTCTTCCTCCCGCCCACTACCAGCTCCAGTATAAATTCAAGAGCGGAGAGATGGTCGACGCCATAGTCCGGATCGGGAACAACCTCGTCCCGATCGACGCCAAATTCCCGCTGGAAAACTTCAAGAAATACTTAACCGAAGAAAACAAGAAAGAAAAAGAGGAGCTGAGGAAAAAATTCATCACCGATGTCAAAAAGCATATCGATGTCATCTGCGAGAAGTACATCCTGCCTGACGAAGGGACCTATGATTTTGCCCTGATGTACATTCCGGCGGAAAACATCTATTACGAGACCATCCTTAAAGATGAAAGCCTCGGCGAGGAGCGGAGCATCTTCTCCTATGCCATGCAGAAAAGAGTCCTCCCCGTCTCGCCGAACTCCTTTTTCGCCTACCTCCAGGTCATCGTGCTCGGGCTCAAAGGGCTTCAGATCGAAAAGT
>JAOUKO010000047.1 GCA_029882525.1 Candidatus Aminicenantota bacterium
TGAGCCGGCCCGGCTGATGATAATAGCTACGCTTTCTGTGGTTGAAAGCGCGGATTTCATCTTCCTGATGAACCAGACAGGCCTGACCCAGGGAAACCTGTCGTTCCATCTCTCCAAGCTGGAGGAATCCGGCTATGTGGCAATCAAAAAGCGATTTATCGGCAAGCGTCCCCATACCATGCTCTCCATCACGGATAAAGGCCGTCAAACCCTGAAGGAGTATCTCAGCACTATGAAAAATCTGGTGGACAGCCTTGCCAGCTCGTAATCCAAAAGGGAGGTAACAATGTTCAAGCTTGATCAGTCCGTTGGCAGATGGACATTCAGAGCCTGCCAGAGGAGCTATTGCAGTATGAATGACAAGGATATAAGAAATACAAATTTAGATAAAGGAAGGAGCTGAACAGAAATGAAAGCGCTCATTTTAATTATAGTTGTTATCGTTATTATTGTTCTTCTAGTCTGATAGTTTAGACCAGACTTGATACCATTAGTGAGTGCGATTTGACGCAATCCCCAAAAGGAAATTCTCGCAAATTGGCCTGACCGTCATGAACCTTTACATTATTTTTTTTTAGAGATAGAATTAAAGTTCTTTTTGTGAGGAATGCACTCGATAGAAAAATAGCAAAAATAAAAGGAGGGAATCATGCAATCAAGATTGAGAGTTTTTATTTTTATTTTAGCGCTTTGCCTTTTGGTTCCGATTGGGTGCAAGCAGAAAGAAGCGGAACTCAAGATCGATTATGAGAAGTACACCCTTGCCAATGGTCTGGAGGTCATCCTCCATGAAGACAGGTCTGATCCCATCGCGGCTGTTGCTGTTCAGTACCATGTAGGATCCAACCGTGAGGTCCCAGGGCGCACAGGCTTTGCCCATCTGTTCGAGCACATGATGTTCCAGGAATCGCAGCATGTCGGGCAGGACCAGTTTTTCAGGAAAATCCAGGCAGCAGGCGGGACTCTGAATGGAGGGACAAGCCGGGACGGCACGATTTATTTCCAGGTTGTCCCCAACAACGCCTTAGAAATGGTCCTCTGGTTAGAGGCAGACCGGTTGGGTTTTCTGAGACCCACGATCACTCAAGAAGCCTTTGTCAATCAGCAGAATGTAGTCAAGAACGAAAAAAGACAGGGGGTTGATAATCGACCTTACGGACACACCTCTCATATCATCGGAAAGCTGCTCTATCCTGAGGAACATCCATACAACTGGACAGTGATTGGCTCGATGGAAGACCTGACACTGGCCACCTTGAAGGATGTTCATGAATTCCATCAGAAGTGGTATCGACCCAATAACGCCACTCTGGTTGTCGCTGGCGATTTTGACCGGAAACAGACAAAGCAACTGATCAAAAAATATTTTGGCGAGATCGAATCCGGAGTAAAGGCTGACGATCCCCAACCTCAGCCTGTAACTCTGGATAAAATCAAGATGGCCTACTGGGAAGACAACTTTGCCAATACGCCCGAGTTGAACATGGTTATCCCTACGGTTGAGCAGTATCATCCGGACTCCTATGCTTTGAGTTTTCTGGGGCAGCTTTTTTCATACGGAAAAAAAGCGCCGCTTTACAAAGTCATCGTGGAGGATAAAAAGCTGGCGCCTTCTGTCTCTGGATTCCAGATGAGCAATGAGGTTGCCGGAGAGTTTCGGATTCGAATCCGGACTTTCCCGAATGTCAATCTCAATGATGTCAAAGATGCCATCTTTGAAAGTTTCCAGAGATTAGAGACAGAATCCTTCACAGAGGAGGATGTGGAGCGCATAAAGGCGGGACTCGAAACGCAATTTTACAACGGCATGTCCAGTATTCTCGGCAAATCATTCCAACTTGCCCGATACAACGAATACGCTGGCTCTCCAGGATATGTCACCAAAGATCTCGAAAAAATCAAGGCCGTGACAAAAGAAGAGATTCTGCACGTCTATGAAACTTACATAAAAGATAAGCCCTATGTCATGACCAGCTTTGTTCCCAAAGGAAAGACGGAGTTGGTTGTCGAAGGCTCAGAGCCCTTCACCATTATCGAGGAGGCTGTGGAGGCTGAGAAAATTGCCGCGGAAAGACCGGTGGAGGAGTTCAAGGTTGAGCCGCTCCCAACGTCATTTGACCGCAGTGTTGAGCCGCCAACAGGCCCTGATCCCCAAATCACACTCCCAACCATCTGGAAGGATGAATTAGCGAACGGAATAAGAATGTTCGGAATCGAGCATACCGAACTGCCTCTTGTCCAATTTTCTTTGATCATTAAAGGCGGCCAATTGTTGGATGACATGGGTAAAGTCGGTGTGGCCAATCTGATAACCGATATGATGATGGAAGGGACGAAGAACAAGACTCCGATTGAGCTGGAAGAGGCCATCGATGAACTAGGGGCCAATATATATATGTACACTGGCCGCGAGGCCATCACGGTATCGGTGAATTGTTTATCCTCCAAGTTTAGTGACGTCTATAAGCTTGTAGAAGAAATTCTGTTGGAACCGCGCTGGGACGAGAAAGAGTTCGCCAGAGTTAAAAAACTGACTATTGAAAATATCAACCGGAGCAAGGTCAACCCGACAGCTGTCTCTCTAAATGTCTTTAACAAGCTTGTCTATGGCGATAAACACATCTTCAGTAATCCGACTCTAGGAACAATGGAATCCGTTGAAGCCATTACCATTGATGACCTGAAAGTCTTCTACGAAAATAGTTTTTCTCCGTCAATTACCTATGTGGCTGTAGTCGGCAATATTTCCCAAGAAGAGGCAGTCAATACGTTTAAATCTCTCGAAGAGAAATGGGCAGCCAAAGAGGTTGCATTTCCAGAGTTTGAACTACCGTCTCCTCTGGAGAAGCCGAGAGTCTATTTCGTGGATATCCCTGGGGCTCGGCAGTCAGTTATCAACATCGGGTATCTTTCCATGCCCGCTACGGATCCGGATTATTACCCCGCCTATGTCATGAATTACAAGCTGGGAGGAAGCTTCAACGGTTTTGTGAACCTGGTCTTGAGAGAGGAGAAAGGCTATACCTATGGGGCTCGTACAGGCTTTAGTGGATATCTCAATCCTGGAACCTTCTCAGCTTTCTCGCAGGTACAGTCGCAGGCAACTCTGGAATCTGTTCAGATTTTCAGGGATTTGATGTTGAAATACCGGGAGGGAATCGCTCCTGAAGATTTGAAGTTCACCAAAGATGCTCTGATCAAATCCAATGCCAGAAGCTTTGAAACTCTGGGAAGCTTACTTGGGATGTTGAACAATATTGCAACGTATAATCTCCCGGAAGACTACATCAAACAGCGAGAAGCGTTTGTTGAAACTTTAACTGCTGAGCATCACAAAGAATTGGCTCAAAAACACATCGATCCTGACCGGATGATCTATCTTGTTGTCGGCGATGCAGCAAAACAGATGAAAACTCTGGAGAAACTCGGACTTGGCAAACCAATCCTGATCAAGATGCAGTAGAAAAATCAGAAAGGTTAACGACTAGAAAAGAAATACAAATCAGCTTACTTTTTAGCGAGGACTTCCTTGAGATAGGATATATTCCGGTCTATTTCTTCCCTGGAACAGAGTTTTCCGTGGCCCGGGACTACGGTAGCAATATCCAGTTTTTTAAAGCGCTCCAGGTGGGAGATCCAGAGTTTCCACTCTTCAGGGCCTCCGAACCGGGTGGTCAACCGGCTTCCTTCGTAGATAGCATCTCCGGCGAAGAGAGTCCTGGAGCCTGGATGATAGACAGAGAGCTCATCCGGCACATGGCCAGGGGTAACCAGGATATGGACCTCCTCACCGTCGATATTCAGGACCGTGTCCTTCTCGATCAGCACGTCAGGCTGGGACAGGACAACGTCTCCGAAGATCAAATCTCCCTGCTCTTTACTCCATCCGGACCTTTCGACCAGAAAGCGTTTATACTGCTCGCCGTCCATCTCAATAAACTCGCCTTCAACCAGCTTGTGGGCGATCACCTGAGCGCCTTTCTCTTCCATCACCCGCATCCCGAAAACATGGTCCGAGTGGTGGTGGGTCAGGATCAGGTAGAGATTCTCATTCCCTTTCATTTTTTCCTGAGCGGTCTTCCAGAGAAACTCACCGGAGGCGATGGACATGCCCGAGTCGATGAAAATCACACTGTTTTTGGCGAAGATAATACCTGCGTTGGTGCCGGACCCGCCTCCGGAGCTGTGATAGAGGCCGGTGATTGCCAATACATTGTCCTGGAGTTTGTGCACCTCCGGATTCCCCAACCCGGGTTTTTCTACAGATTCCTGTTTTTCTGAAGGAACAGTGGAACTGTCGATATCGACAGGAGAATACCTTTCAGATAGCGAAAAGGAACTTCCATACAGCGAGATTATGAAGATTGCAGAATAAATCAATCCCCGTCTCATGCTCTACCTCCTCTTTTCATGTCATTTATATGTATACGCGCCAGAGATACGAGGGTTTTCAACTTAATCCTTCCAATATCTCCCCTATTCTCTTCAGGAAAAAAATAATCTGGGTTCTTTCAGTGTACAGACTGATATGGATAAATCAAAGTCCGTGCTATTAAGGATTCATTCTTCTCGAGCATGTACTCATTCGTACCGTAAACTCTCCACAGGATCGGTCCGGGCGGCGAGGAAAGAGTGCATAAGGATGGGCAAAACGGCACAGATAAGGGCGGCGGCGCCCGCCATGGTAAAGGTGTCCCAGCCGAGCTGGATGCGGAAGGCAAAATCCTGAAGCCACCGTGTTAAGGCAATGTAAGCAAGGGGCACGGAGATGACGTTGGCCAAAACAACAAGGACGACAAACTGCCGGGAGAGAAGCCCCATCAAGCTCGATACAGAGGCGCCCAGCACTTTCCGGATGCCGATTTCCTTTGTCCGGTGCTTGACAAGGAAGGATGCCAATCCCACAAGCCCCATACAGGCAACTGCGAGTCCCATGGACGTCAATACCCCCAGCATTTTCCCCATCTGAGCCTCTTTACGGTACAGCCGGTCAAAATCATCATCCAGAAAAAATCCTTCAAAAGGGACAGAGGGAAAGAGCTCGAACCATTTGACTTCGAGAAAACGAACTGTTTCCGGAATATTCCCGGGCGCCAGGGTCAGGGTCAGCATATCGTACCTTGAGGAAGAGACTTCCATATACATGGGCTCTATCTCCTGGCTCATGCCCTGGTAATGGAAGTTCTTAACCACTCCCACAATGGTCTTCCACCTTCCGTAGATACTCTCATGAAGCCTGTCCCCCAAGGCTTCTTCGGCCGAGGCATAGCCCAGGTAGGGGACCGCCGCTTCGTTGATGATGAAAGCTCCGTTTTCGTCATTCAGCCTTTCGTCAAAGGCGCGTCCCGCAACCATCTCGATTTTGTACTGGGGGAGGAAATCGTCATCACAGGAAAGAAACTGAAGGCGCAGGGGCCTGTCGAGTTTGTCGTCAGACCATTTGAGATGACCGTCCCGCATGGGCCGGCCCGGCACGCTTGAGGAGGCTGCCGCTTCCAGGATATTGGAGTTGCTCAGGAATTCCGTTTTAATAGTTCTTACCTGATTTCGAACCTGGGCGTTCCGCCTCATGGGGATGACATACTTGAATTCCTTATCAAACCCAAGACTGCTGCTTCTCATGTAAGAAATCTGTTTATACACGGTGAGGGAACCGGTGGCCAGAAAGATGGAGATGGCGAACTGCCCGACGACCAGGACCTTCAAGGCGAAGGATCCCCGGGTACTCGTTTTCGTGCTTCTCAGAATCTGATCAGGCCGAAAAGCCGTCAAAACGAAAGCGGGATAGAGCCCTGAAAGAACGCCAACGATGAGCACCAAACCCAGTATGGATGCGAGGATCTGGGGATGAATCAGGTCTTTTGCGGAAAGCGTCGTCCCGGCGAATTGATTGAAGAGAGGGAGGAGCGCGTTTATAAGCACACAGGCGCATAGGGTCGCAAAAAAAGTGATGATTATAGATTCACTCAAAAACTGCCGGACCAGCTGTCCGCGGCCCGCGCCGATCACTTTCCGGAGGCCCACTTCTTTAATGCGGTAAACGCCGCGCGCGTTGGAGAGGTTGACAAAATTCATGCACCCGATGAACAGGACGAGGAGGGCAATCAGGCTGTAGATGTAGAGGTAGATGCGATTCCCTGGGGGCTCGAACTCACCCCGTATGGGAAGACCTCCAAATTCACGGCGGAAATGGATGTCGGTCACAGACTGAAGAAAATAGCGCCGCGTCTGCCCCCAAGCTGTCAGTTCTTCGTTCACGTAATCATATGCCATCCGCTCGATCTGTTTTTCGAACTCCTGTCCGGATACGCCGGGGAATAATTTCAGGTAGGTCACCGTGTGACCGGCATTCCACTCCCTGAGGAGCCAGCTTTTATCGAATTGGCTGAGAGGGAGGAGTATGTCATAAGTGAAATGGGTGTTGGAAGGCGGGTCGGCCACGACTCCAGTCACAATGTAGTCTACGGATTGCGCTTTGTTATAGACCCGGTCGAGCGTATGATCTTTGACGGTTATTGTCCTGCCGACCGGATCCTCATCGCCAAAATATTTTTTCGCCATTCGCCTGGAGAGAACGGCGCTGGTCGTGTCTCTCAGCGCTGTGTCCGGAGCCCCCTGCAAGAAGGGAATGGTCAGAACCCGGAAGAGCGATGATTCGGTATAGACAACCCTGTCCTCGAATGCTCGTCTCTGGCCGCGCTCGATAAGCACATTGGATACCGGAAAAATTCTCGCCGTCTCCTCGACCTGGCTGTAACGTTCTTCGAGCACCGTGGCCACCATGGCGCTGATGGCCGCCGAACAAAACTCACCGGCAGGCACCTTTCTGTACTCAATCACACGATAAAGCCGGTCCACATCTCGATGATACCGGTCATAGCTCGACTCGTTGGACACGTAGAGGAGGATCACCATGCAGCAGGCCAGCCCGGCCGCCAAGCCGGCTACGTTGATAAAAGCATAGGTTTTTCTCCTCTTGAGGTTTCGAACGGCGATTTTTAAATAGCTTCTCAGCATGATCCAGCTCCAGTAAAGGCGGTGATAGATATAATGCGGGATGGTCCGCAGAACCTGCATCCAAAGAAGGCCTTGAGCGGCGGCTCTCCCTTTTTCCTCTTCCCAGATATGGAAGAGCTCTTCGACATCGCCGAAAAGGCCGTAGTTTTTGTCCCTGTCGATCAGCCGGCCCAGCAACCGCAGGCCGAGAGGAGGGCGTTTGTTCTGGGTCATTTCCAGCTTTTCTCTTCCCTAAGAAAGGGCAGTCTCGGCAGGCCTTTCCAGAAGGCTTCCTCTATCTTTCTGGATTCCAGGAGTCTTTCGTAGCCGCGCTTGGTGAGCTCATAGTAGCGTTTGCTCTGTCCTCCGCGCACGGGTGTGGGATCGCCCTTCCTGGCCTTAAGGAGGCCTTTTTCGACAAGACGCTCGAGCGGGAAATAGATACCGCCGATGGCCAGTTTTTTTCCGGTGATCCTGCGGATGTGCTCGTAGATGGAGGTGCCGTAGGCTCGATCCTCCAGGCTCCAGACCGAAAGCAGGATTTGCTCTTCGAATTTGGTCAGTTCAGACATGTTATCTCCGTGTTTGATTCTATCTATTCAGATATTATGAACAAATAAAGGACAAAAGTCAAGAAGGATGGAATTTTATTAAGGGATCTCAATCTCAAAAGGAAAATCGAGGCCTGATCCCTACTCGTACCTCAATGATTTAACCGGATTGGATCTTGCGGCTTTGACGGACTGGTAGCTCACTGTCAGAAACGCGATAGCCAGGGTCACGGCAGCTGTCAGGACGAATATCCAGATGCCTGTGCCTGTCCGGTAGGGGTAGTTTTGCAGCCATGTGTAAGACAGGAACCAGGCGATGGGAAGGGCAATAACATTGGCTACAGCAACCCACTTCAGAAACTGTTTGGAGAGCAGCACTATGATTGCCTGGACTGATGAGCCCAGCACTTTTCGTATGCCGATTTCTTTAGTCCGCTGCTCCGCCAGGAAAGATGCCAGACCGAAAAGCCCCAGACAGGATATCAGGACAGCCAGCGTGGCGAAATAGAGGAATATCACACTGACCTTCTCCTCAGAGTGGTAGAGACGGTTATAATCTTCATCCAGGAAGCGGAGGTTAAAAGGAAACTCGGGATTGAACTTTTTGTATACCTTCTCGATACTGGCGATGGTTTGAGGAACGTTGTCGGGACGGATTCTGGCGAAAATATACCGATAGAAGTGATGATTGGGGGTTGGATTGTAGGTTTTGTAGAAAATGACCAAAGGGCCGCTCTGGTAATACAGGGGAAAGTAATTGAAATCGTTGATGACGCCGATTATTGTCCCGTGATATGGGCCATGAGACAGCCGCATCCCGACCGGATTCTCCTTTCCAATGATCCGGGCGAATTCCTCGTTGATGACCAGCTGGCCTGATTGAGGAGAGGCTGCGGGAGTTAGTTCTCTGGAAAAGAACCTTCCCTGAACCATTTTCATTTCAAATGTTTTGACAAAGTCGAAATCACAACAAAAATAGCGGATCATGGGGTCGATCTCCGGACTTTTTCCATCCCAATCCCAGCCGCTTCCACTCGATCCGAAAAGCAAAGGTGTCCGGGACGTGAGTGAAGCGTGGATAATGCCCGGGACCTGCTGCAGCTCCTGTTTGGCGGCTTCATAGTGTTGTCCGAGGCTGCCGTTCACCGGGATGTAGACGAGGTGTTCGCGGTTGAACCCGAGGTCTCTGGTGCGCATATAATTGAGCTGTTTGTACACAACGAGAGTCTGGATGATGAGAGCGACGGAAATGGAGAACTGCAGGACAACCAGAATTTTTCTGAAAAGCGAGCTTTTTGACCCGATACCAGAAGCATCCTTCATGATCTTCACGGGTCGAAACGACGACATGAACAGTGCGGGGTAGGAGCCGGCGATAAGACCGGTCAGCAGGGTGGCTCCCAGCAGCCCGAGAGCCAAACTCAGATTGTGAGAGGGGTCCAAGGTCAATTCTTTCCCGGTCAGGCTGTTAAAAACAGGAAGCAGAAAAATGACAAGAAGAACCGCAAAAACAAGAGAGAGAAATGCCATCAGGACGGACTCTCCGTAAAACTGCTTGATGATGTCCCAGCGCAAAGCTCCGGTCACCTTGCGCATGCCGATCTCCCTGGCCCGGTTTCCAGCGCGGGCAGTCGTCAAGTTCATGAAATTGATACAGGCGATAAGGAGCACGAATACCGCGATCAGAGAAAGCATTCGGACGCTTGCAATCCGGCCTCTCCCGGTCAGCCCATAGAGATAGAGTTTCGTGTAAGACCTGAGGAAGGGGGTGACATCATTTTCAGGATGTCCTTGCTTTATGCGCCCGGCAGTCTTTTCTTCAACCTCCTTCGGGGAGGCGTCTTCGCGAAGCTGGACAAATGTTGTGAATGAAAGATTGTACCAGGTGTCGAGATGATTCGGCTCATTCCAGTGCTCTTCAAGAAATTGAATCGGGACAAGAAAATCAAACTGGAGGAGGGAATTGCGCGGAATGTTCTTGAGTACTCCCGTGACTTCAAAATCATACCTGTTTTCAACACGGATGATCTTGCCGAGAGCATCCTCAGTATTAAAGTACTTCTGAGCCATCCTTTGTGTCATCACGAGCGAGTAGGGATTTGTCAGGGCCGTTTTGGGGTTCCCCTGGATCATAGGGAAGGTAAACATATCAAGAAGTGAGCCGTCAACCGCTTCCACATATTCTCTGAATCTTTTTTCGCCGTAAGCGAAAATCAGAGCGTGGGGTCCGTTGCAGAAGCGGACAGAATTGACGATTTCAGGATACTCTTCCTTAAAGGCAGGCCCGAGGGCGGGGGGAGTCCCGCTGGATGTGGATGTCTGATTGCCCAGGCGCAGATGTGTCCCGACCAGGTAGAGATTGTCGCCGTTTTCATGAAACCTGTCATAGCTGAACTCATCCTGAACCCAGAGAAAGATGAGAATACAGCAGGCTATTCCCCCAGCCAGTCCAAATATATTGATGAAGGAGTAGCCTTTATGTTTTTTGATATTCCGTAAAGCGATTTTCAGGTAGTTTTTAAACATTTGCACGCTCCAGTAGATTTTATTTTTTGTGAATCCTGGGATGGCCTTAAGGGTCTGCAGCCAGAACCAGGATTTGGCTTTATCCGCACCTCTATCCTTGGCGATCTCGTTGTATTCTTCTTCAAGATCGCCTAATGCCGAAAATTCTTCTCCCTGAATAGCCATGCGTCTGAGGATTCTCATGGCTAATCGGGGAGGCTGGGGATGTTCAGGATTCATTTCTTTCAGGCCTTATCCAAAAAAAATTCCGGGATTCCTTTCCATATCTCTTTCTGAAGCTGACGGGCAGCATTCAGAGCCCCTATCCCCTCCGGGGATAGCCGGTAAAATATCTTGCTCCTCCCGCCTCTCTCAGGCGTCGGCGGACCGGCACTCTTTATCACATAGCCTTTTTTATACAGCTGGTCTAGAGCACTATAGAGAGTGCCGTAGGTATAAGTTTTCCCTGTCACCCGGGCAATGTGCTTTCGGATGGTCACCCCGTAGGCGCTTTCTTCGAGGCGCCAGATCGCCAGCATAAAAATGATCTCGGACAAGGTTAATTCCTTCATTCGTTTCTCCCTGTATCATATATACGGAATAACCGTAGAAATAGTTGTCAGCAGATATGATTATTTTTTAAAAAAAATGATTATTTTTTAATTGAATGGAATCAGAGGCAATGCAACAGAGAGTCAACTTCCAAATTCAATTATAAGCTCTTTCGCGATTATCTTTTCCGAGCCAGTTTCTTGATCCATTCAAACGAGGCGTACGAATGTGCGGCTCGGGAAAAAACCGGCTTACTCGACAGGGGGAAGCGTCAATTTTTCCGGTTCGAAGATCACACAGCGTTCACCATCTTCGACCTGCCCCAGGTCCAGGAGTTTGTATCCGGCATTCCTGCCTGCCTCGAATGTCCGCTCGACTTCTCCTTCAGGCACAAAGATGTAGAACCCGATTCCCCAGTTGAAGGTGGTGAGGCAGTCTTCCAGGCTCACACCGAGCTCCCGCATGAATTGAAAAAGCGGCGGAATATCCTCCACCCACTTTTTAATCCGGTAAGTGAACGGCCTCTTATCGAAGGCAATCTTGGAGATCCCTCCGCCTGTGCCGCCGAGTAAAGAGTGTATCTCGATATTGTCCTCCAGCAGGGCCTCGACAAGCCCCACATAGGAGCGGGTGGGAATGAGCGCCTCTTCTCCCAGGGTCATCCCGTTCGGCAGTCGATGGAGAAACTTGTCTTTTAGGGTCAAGGCCCGCTTTATCACCAGGGAAATCCCGTTGGAGTGGAGCCCGGATGACGTCGCGCCGATGATGTGGTCGCCGACACGCAGCTTTTCTCCGGTGACCATCCTCTCTGCGGGAGCGACGATCCCGGTCACGCACCCGGACAGAGAGGGAGCGCTCTTCACAGGCGGTTCAGATCTGATGAGATAGCGCAGCGCAGGGGACTCCCCGGCCGGCAGGGCCATCCCGCACATCTCACATGCTCTGTAGAAACTCTCAGCCAGGTCACGACTTCGCTGTCCGTCCATGAACCACTCACTGTCGCCAGCCGCAACCTCATCCGTGTAGATCACAGGGAGGGCGCCCTGGCAGATCACATCGTTGGCAGCCATCAAGGCCGTATCGATCCCGATGCCCTCATAGTACGTCCTTCCGGTGCCTGCATGCTGATACATCCACTCAGCGATCCAGTTCTTGTTGCCCAGGCCTTCCTGAGTCATGCACCACAGATGGGGCCTGGTGCCCCGGTATCTGAAAACAACGCCATGCAGCCCCAGGCTTTCTTCCTCGATATAGACATCTCTCCTGTTGGGAAAATTCAGCGTCCGCCTCCCCGCATCAACCATGGCCATCTTGAACGGCTCGATTTTCGTGTAATCCACACCGGCCTGGGCATACTCGGACTTGGGCTGTTTTCCGGACATGTCAGCTCTTCCTCTGGAGCTCTTTCAAATCTTCCTCTGAAGGCCGGTTGGGGATGACCGCTATGGTCTTGCCCTTGTATTCGAACACCTGTTTGTCATCGTCGTTAATCTCGGCGATCATTTCTGCTTTCACTCCTTTGGACCTGACCGCGGTCAACACTTCATCGACATCCTTTTCTTCCACCTGGACAGCCATCCTGCCCTGGGTCTCACAAATCATGATCTCTTCGGGAGTCAAGCCGGCAACCTTGAGAGGGACGTTGGTCAGATCTGCCTTGGCGCCGAATCCGCCGTACCGTGCGGACTCGCAAACAGCCGCACCGATACCTGCTGCTCCCAGATCAGAGCAGGCCTTGATCTTTCCCGTCCGGAATGCAGCCAGGGTGGCTTCCATGACCTTCCGTTCCTCTTCAAACAGAGCCACGGCAGGCCTCATCTCCTGCACAAGCCCTGCCCGGTAGAGAGTATCGTTGCCGTCATTGCTGGTTTCTCCGATGAGTATGATCCTGTCCCCGGCTGATTTGGCCGGTTTTGTCAGAGGCTGTGCAGTGACCAACTTGCCTATCACAGAGACCACGACAGCCGGAACGATATCAGAGAACGAGGTCGAAAACCCGCCGCCAATGATAAAGACGTCCATGGCTTTACACATATCTCTGAGTCCCTTGACCATCAAATCGACCCTCTCCTTGCTCGTCATCTCGATGCACTTGCCGCAGGTGCATTTTCCTTCAAACCCGCAGGGCCCGACGATGACCTTTTCATGGAGAGGGCGTGTCCCGATGAAATTCAAGAGAAAGATCGGCCGCGCACCCATGGCCAGGACATCACGCATCGCTCCGCCGGCTCCGGTTGCGGCAGCGTCATAGGGTCTCGGCACACAGGGAGAGCAGTGGCTCTCCATCTTGGCCACAAACGTTCCCTCTATGTCAGGAAATTGAAAGACAGCCGCGTCATCTCCAGGCCCGACGACCAGAGCACCGGGGAAAATCTTGCCGACCTGTTTATTCAAGGCATCGACGGCTTCAAAGTCAATCGCCTTGTCGATGTTGTGATGCAGATGCAGGAACAAGGCATGCATCAATGCTTTCTCAATAGTGTTCATCCTCCTACCTCCTCAAGACTGATGTTCATTTAATCAGTTTAAAAATCGAACATGGATTACATGAGCGAGTGTAAGATAGACAAATTTTAAAAAATAAGCAAATTTTTTGTTTCCAAAGGAGTGATCCGGCCCCGGCTGCACGGATAGGACTCGCATTTTTTCGCTTCTTTGTGTAGAATTCAAAGGAGGGACCACTCAATTCAATGACCTAGAGTAATAAATTTCGGCATTTTGCCCGTTTTTTATAACTGCGGGTAAGGAGGAGAGAATGTATATACTGGGAAAAAATTCAATCGCTTTCCCGGCGGCAATCTTCCTGGTTCTCGCCTTCACCTTTTCCTTCGGCTGCAAGGGGAAAAAAGAGGGTGTCGGCATAACCAGCGAACTCAAGAAAGCTCCGGACATTGTCGAGCGCCTTTTCAAATACGCGCCCACACCGATCGCTTCTGACAAAGCGCTGCTTACAGTCGAGCAGAAGCATGTCCTGGAGAAAATGGTTCAAGCTGCCAAACACATGGACATAATCTTCTGGAGACAGGCCTATCATGAGGGATTGTCGATGAAGGAGCTGCTGGAAAGATCCGGCGACCCGTTCGATAAGGACTATCTGGACTTTCTCCTCATCAACTTCGGGCCGTTCGACCGCCAGGACGGGAACAAACCCTTTATCGGGACAGCGTTCAAGCCTGCAGGAGCCGGGTTCTATCCCCCTGACCTGACCAAGAAGGAGTTCCAGGAGTATATCGCCAGCCATTCGGCGGTGAAAGAGTCGTTCGAAAGCCCCTACACGGTCATCAAGAGGAAGGGCGGAGAGTTGGTGGCTGTCCCCTACAACGAGGAATACAGGGACGAACTGGAGCCGGCAGCCCGCTACTTGAAGGAAGCGGCAGCGATCACCACGAACGCCTCGCTCAAAAAATACCTCAATCAGAGAGCTGAAGACCTGCTGCGCAACGATTATTACGAGAGCGACTGCCTCTGGATCGACCTCAAGGATAATGTGGTAGAGACCGTTATCGGGCCGTTCGAGGTCTACGAGGACAACCTGATGGGGATCAAGGCAGCCTATGAGGCCTTCGTCTATATCAACGACCTGGAGGAGATGAAAAAGCTGAAGGGCTACCTCGACCATCTGGACGACATGCAGAAGAACCTTCCCGTGGAGAAAAAATACAGGGACGCGGTGATAGCGGGTCTGGAGTCGCCGCTCAACGTGGTCATCGAGGTTTTCACAGCCGGCGATACCAAGGCCGGAATCCAGACTTCGGCTTTTGTCCTTCCCAACGACGAGAGGGTGCGGGAGGAGAAAGGGACCAAGAAGGTCTTCCTCAAGAATATGATGGAAGCCAAGTTCAATAAATCCCTTGTCCCCATCTCGAAGCGGATACTGACAGCCGAAGATGCCGAGTTTGTCTCCTTCTACGCCTATTTCACCGAGACGCTCCTCCATGAGATCGCCCATGTCCTGGGTGTCAATTATGTCACTCTTCCTGACGGCACCCGGACCACGGTCAACAAGACGCTCAAAGACCACTATTCGACCATCGAGGAAGCCAAGGCGGATATTGTCGGGCTTTACAACATCCATCTTCTGATGGATAAGGGCCTGATTCCCAGGGAAAAAGAGAAAGAGATCTACACCACTTATCTGACAGGCTTCTTCAGGTCGATGCGCTTCGGGGTCGCCTCAGCCCATGGGATGGCTAACCTGATGGAGTTCAATTTCATAAAGGAAAAAGGCGGGTTCGCCTATGACGAGGCAACGAGAAAGTACAAGGTCAATCCGGAAAAGATGAAGGAAGCGGTGAGAGCGCTGGCCAGGGAGCTTTTGGTCCTGGAGGGAGACGGCAATTATGAGAACGCCGCCAGGTTCATCGATCGCTATGCCAAGATGGACGAGATAATCACCCAGACGATCGATAAGCTCAAAGACATCCCGGTCGATATTAAACCCCTGTTCAAGTATTAAAAATTTGAAAATTGGGGACTGTCCCCAATTTCATAAGCCACCGCTGTTTTACCGGCAGCACCACCATCTCTGGATGTCAGCAAGCGGAAATCGATGAGAGTCGCGAAGGATTAATTGACAATTCGATTCTCCCCTGGATAAGATATAATGTAAGTAAAAGGGACCATGAAAAAAATCATCCTCATCGGAACAATCCTTCTTTCTTTCTCTTTCCTGCTCAATGCCCAATGGATCAGGATCTACGGAACGAGTGGTGATGACCGGGCCTATCTTGTCCTGGAGACGAATGACGGGGGATGTGTTATCGCAGGTACAACCCGTCCAATCGGCATTTCTCTGGTTAAGCTTTTGGTTTTAAAGCTCGATTCAAACGGAGCA
>JAOUKO010000280.1 GCA_029882525.1 Candidatus Aminicenantota bacterium
CGATTTGATATAAATTTATACCCAGGAAGGTATATGGGGAAAAATTCAATAAAATTATATGCCAACCCTTCATTCTGCGAATCGATAAAAAGGAGGGATAAACAATGTATGCGCGATTGCTTGTTATTCACACAGAAATTAAAAGAATAGATGATGCTGCGATGCTCTTTGAAGAGAGCGTCATACCGCTCTGCAAGGAAAAGAAAGGATACAAGGGAGCCTCTTTTCTGGCTGATCGTAAAACCGGTAAATGCATCCTCATCACGCGATGGGACAGCGAAGAGCATATGCTCGCCACCGAACAAAGCCGCTTTTTCCAGGAACAGGTAGTCAAGTTCATGGGCTTCTTCAAGTCAGATCCCATCCGTGAAGCTTACGAGGTCGTTATCCAGGACTGAATAGGGTCAACTGCTCTATTAATAAGGCGGAAATCAGGAAAAGCACTGCTTTTTTTGACATCACAGGGAGGAAAAGCAATGGACATAAAAAGCTTTAAGATCGATAGCTACTCTGTCCAGCTGTACGCTGTGGACAGGAAGGGAGGCAGAACCAGGTGGGGAGACAAGACGATTCTTCTGTATTCGGGAGGGAGGGAGGTCGCCCAGGCTGTTTTTGCCGGTGAAGGTTCCAAGCCGCCCGAGCCGTATTTTTCAGGGGAAAAAATATTTTATTTCGCCCACGCCTCCCAGTATGCAGCAGTGATGGACCTGCTCCGAAACGAGAAATCGGTCTATATTTCCTGGAAGCCTGTATCCGACCCCAAGGAACCACAAGACGGAGACGCTTTTTTCCATACGGATTCCAAACCGGAATAGAACATAACTGATTCATTGAAAAAATGAAGACTGTAAATGAGCTTTTAATCTTATGAGATTGCTTCGGCAAGCTCGCAATGACATGAAAGGAAAAGGGGCCTGGCCCCTTTTTTAGATTTTTTTAGAATATCTAGGAAGAAATTGGGGACTGTCCCCAATTTTTCTTAGCCGATGGCCTGGATCAAAAAGTAGTCGCTGATATCAATGCCGTATTTCTCAGGGTCAAGCGTATTCACGACCGTCCTTTTAAACTGGTCTGTTTCAGGGTCCTTTTCCGCTAAATCGACGATCTCGCCGTCAATTTTTTCCTTTTGTTTATCCGTAACCAGCTTTATTTTGGGACGGAGCATCAAAGCCTCCTCCGGATTCGTCTCGACCACCACGCCAATCTCACCCGTGTTCAAAGCCACCAGCGTCCCCACAGGGTAGACGCCGATCATGTTGGCGAAAATCTTGAGCAAAAGAGGGTCGTATTCATCTCCTGATTTCTCGAGCATCATCGACAGAGCCTGTTCCCTGGTGAAAGAAAAGTCCCGGTAGATTCTTTTCGTCGTAATCGCATCAAAGACATCGCAGATTTTCGCAATCTTGCTGAAGAGATTCAGCTCCTTCTTCTTCCAGCTCTGAGGGTATCCCTTATGGTTTGCCCAGACATGATGCTCCAGGGCAACTGAAAGCGCCCGGATAGGGAAGTAACTCAAGTCCTGGAGAAGCACCAGCTTGGTCAGACCACGGCGAGGATGTTCCTGCATGATCTCCCATTCTCTGTCGTCCAGCTTACCTTTCTTATTCAGAACCTCTAAAGGAACATCCAATTTTCCGATGTCATGGAAGAAAGCGCTCATACCCAGCTCCACCAATTCATTCTTTTCCAATCCCAGTCTTCTTCCGAAACAGAGGGCCAGAATAGTCACGTTGATCGAGTGATTGAGCGTGTATTCCTCATAATTCTTTATGTTCGTCATGCCGAGCATGAACGACTCATCAAAGCTGATGAGGTTGATTATGGTCTGAATCAGCCTTCGGGTTGTTTTAAACTGCAGCTTCTCCTGCTTTTTCTCCCGCTCCATGACTTCCTGGAGATGGATGATGCTCTTTAAAAAAACCTTCTTGCAGGAACGCTTGACCTCATCGGGTGTCATTCTCAGGTTGGGGTCAAAAGGATGAAGCTTTTCTAAAGAAATATTCTTTATTCCCTGCGCCTCCATTTCCCTCTCGAAATCCTCAAAGGCCTTCAGCCTTCTTTCCCTGGATTTGGCAAAGATAACGATAAAACGTGCCAGGTCATCCGCCGACAAATCAGGCTCGAACTCGATTGCTTCTATCTCTTTTTCCTTGAATTCAGCCACCAGAAATTTGAATCTCTGGTAACTGTGAAAATCGACTTTTATCCTGATCGTGTTGAAGAACAGCGCGTTTCCGCGGAACTGGAGTATGGCTTTCCCCAAACTCTTCAAGAGGCTCTGTATTAAAAAGTAGAGCGGCTTGAGCTGCTGGATGAAAGCGACGTTATTGGGCTCAAAGATCTGGGCGGTCTTTAAAGCCGAAGTGAAGCGGATGAACAACTCCTCTATGGTTTTCGATAAAGTCTTTTTATCCTCATCCGTATACTTCCCTACCGGTCTTTGAGTCTCTTGCGCCATTCTGATCAAATCCTTTCATCGCCTTTGCTTTCCTGCAAAGGCTCAGCTTTGTGTTCTATCTGGCTCAGGGCAATCCTGCAGGCCTGGCGAACGGATCTGCCGAACACCTTCGTCCCTTCCTGAAGGACTTCCCTTGCCTGGGGGCTCGGGTGAGCTTCCAGGGCAGAAACCACGCAAAACCGCGTTTCGTTCTGTTTAACCGCAGAGAAAAAGCTCCATTTTTTTAAAAAGGAACGGAAAAGGGCATAAGCCTCATCATTCTTAGCGCTGGCCAGGTAGTTCAGCATGGAGCTTTTCTCCACCCTGGTCCTTCTGAGGAATTCTTTGTCCTTAGCCAGTTCCAGGACAAACTCAAACACCTCCTGATCCCCTAGATACTTAAGGTTCCGGGCCGCAAAAGCGGTCACTTCTACATTTTTATCGGCAAGAAACCTGACGAGAATCTTATTGGCGTCTATGTTCCCCACCTTTCCCAGAGTCCTTACGACTTCAAGCCGGATATCCTTGTTCGGATGGTCCACAAATCCTTCAAAATGATGGAGTTCTTTCAAATCGCCTATCGCCTCCATCATCGATATGATCTCCAGGGAAAGAGAAACATTGCTTCCCTTGGCAAAGTAGAGAAGCGCGCCCACATCCTTTTTGCCTATCTCCCTTAAGATATCCGCAGCCTTGTGTTTATGAACCATGTCCTTTGCGTTCTCCCAGGTCAAGCCCACCACAGAGACAACCTCAGGACCCAGGAATTCCAGGTACTGGAAGAAAGAATCATAATCCTTCACCTTCTCATCCAGGTAGAGTTTCTTCAGGATGGACTGGGAGCTTTCGTCTTTGGCGTTTTTCTCGACTTTATCCAGAAGCATGACCTTATCTTCCGATTTATCTCTCAAATTCTCCTTCATTTCATGAACATTCTTCAAAACCTCCAAGGCCTGGCTGAAGTCTGCTTTTCGGACGATTTCGAGATAGTACTTCTCAAGCATCTTGAGCACCTCTGCGAACTGCTCATCACTCTTCTCGAAGAAAAGAATCTCGAAAAGCAAATCCACGAGCTCGACCGCAGAAGTTAACTGTCTTTCCTTGGCGAGCAGGTTCTCGATTTCAGGGGCTTCTTCGGGCGTGAGCACAGGTATTCGAGAGTAAGAGTCCAAGCTCCCTTCCCTGTCTCCCTTGCCTTCGCCCTCCTTTGATTGTTCAAACATCAGCATATCCTGCTGGTTCCTGAGCTCCTCAAGGTCCTCGGATGTCAGCTCGATCTTTCCGCCCTTGAATTTTTCTCGGTCGATCTCAAAATCTTTGGCTTTGTCTCCGCCGCCGATCTTCAGATCAAGGAATTCATCGAGCGCATAATACCGGATATTGACAAAATCCTTCTCCCAGAGGAGGCCCACGGCGTCACTTTCCTCCGAAGGAAGGTCGATCGCTTCTTTCAAGATATCCAAGAAGTATTGAAGCTCCTTGGTGTCCAGGCCTCTGAAAAAGGACA
>JAOUKO010000281.1 GCA_029882525.1 Candidatus Aminicenantota bacterium
AAAAATAAAATATCCCCGCAGGGAACCTCCCCATATTTTCGATATTTAGAATAAAAAATATTCTGTTGATTATATGAAAAAGATTATAATATTAGGCATTTAAATGAGTTTCGTGGATTGTTCAGATGGCCGCTCCCATCAGGAAAATACATCTGATTAACTTCAGCCGTAAATTGACGGTTAACACCGTATTCTTCCTGATCCCGCTTTATTTCTTAAAAATCGGGCTGAACGGATGGCAGATCGGGTTCATCGTTTCCCTCTACGGACTTGCTCCTCTGCTCTTCTCCTTCCCGACCGGCTGGATCAACGACCGTTTTTCCATCATCAGAATCATCCAGGGCGCTCTGGCGGCTTTAAGCTTGCTTTTTTTACTCATCGGCTGGACAACAAACTTCTACCTTCTGGCCATCATCTTTCTCCTATTGGGAATGGCCAATAACGCTCTGGATGTATCCTTGAACAGCCTGTACTACAAAGACGAAACGGACATGGATTTGAATAAAAAATACAGTTTGCTTGCTTTCTGGCTGGCATTGGGGACTGCAACCGGAACCTTCCTGGGCGGAGTCCTGACCCATTATTATGACTTTCGGATGATGTTTTTCATATATTCTATCTTTCTGCTGACCATTCTGCTTGTAGTCAAAGATATCAGCCAGGAAAAATTTTTTGCAGTGCCTCTGAAAGAATACAGACTTAATCTTTTCAATAGAAAAACGATCCTTTTTGCAGTAATGATCTTCGTCCTTACTCTTCACTGGGGCGCTGAGGGGACCGTTTACAGTCCTTTTCTGAGAGAATTTTTCGGTCTGAATAATCTCCAGATCTCACTTTACATATCTCTTCCCCTTTTTGCTCTTGCGCTTTCTTCCTTTTTCATCGGACTCGTGAAGTACAATGACCTGAAAAACAAGAATTTCTTTCTATCTGCCATGTTTCTCTCCGGTATAGGGCATATATTCATGGTGAATAATAATGTTTATCTTTCCTTTTTCTTCCGGGTCGTTCACGAAATAGGGGACGGTTTTCTGGGTGCTCTCGTAGTCCTTTACATCTCCAGGCTGTTTGAGAAAAGAAGCATCGGCGGAAGCTCTGGAGTCCTTCTGGCCACAATGACACTCGGACATATGGTCGGTGCGCTTATCTTCTCGCCCCTCGGGCAGAATGTCGGGCTGCAGTACCCGTTCCTGATATCCGGGTCTCTTCTGGTGCTGAACACAGGTTTTGCATATTTTGTTTTTAGAAAAGTCCAGTATTAGATTCTCTTTATCCGTACAGGGAACGATAGCTTAAATATTAGCTTTATCTGTCAGAACCATTTCCCGTCAAATGTACTCTTTCTTGTTATTCCACATTTGAACTGTCGCATTTTTGACTCTCGACCGGAACTGTGTTATAGCTTTTTGACAAAGGCGATGAAGAATACATGGCATAAACATGGACTTTCTCTCCTTGCTTTAATTCCTGCACTTATTCTTCTTTTCGGTTGCGCCAAGGAAAAGTGGGAAGGAAAAATCTACAAAGAGCAGGGAGTGACGATTGTCGAAAATCAAGGCGTTGGCCTCTGGGGAGAAGGAGCGAGCGAAAAAGTCCAGTTCATCGAGGACCTCTCCATCGGGAAATACGAAGGTGAAGATTATTTAATGTTCGTCCGCTATCTCAGCATTGCCGTGGACTCCGGATTGAATCTCTATATCCTCGACCGCGGCAACCACAGGCTTCTCAAGTTCGACAGGGAAGGGAATTTTCTCTGGCAGACAGGAAGAAAAGGCCAGGGCCCGGGTGAATTCCAGTATCCTCGGGACATAACGCTCACCCCGTCGGAAGAAGTTGCCCTTAGCGATAGTTCATCCATCCATTTTTTCACCAAGGACGGTAAATATCAGAAAACAATCAAGTTAATGGGTTCTTTCATGAATTTTACCATCCTTCCTGATGCCCGGTTTTTGGCAGCAAAAATGGTAAGAGGGCAGCTCGGTCTGGCGGCTGAATACTACTCCCCGGACGGTAAACTCCTGAAGCAATTCCCGGATGTCTACCGTTACGGCCCGAAGATTTCCTTCGGAGGAGGAGCCTGGTACGGTGGAGAATTCAAGCTTCACGATAACAAGCTCTATCTCAGCCTTCCCGGCACCTATGAGATCAGGGAATATGACCTGGAAGGCAAAGCTCTGACAAAAATACGCAGGAATCTGGAAATCAAGCCTCCTGAAGTCGAAACCAAAGGAAACTCGATTGCATTTCATGCGTCAGATGTCTCCGGCCCCTGCTTTTTTTATCTGGATGAGATGATGGTCAACCTGGTCAGTCTCATGGAGAAGAAAGACGAAGAAAAATACGAATTCAAAAAGTGCCTGGATTTTTTTAATCAGAAAAAACAGTTCCTCGGCAGCTACAAGATGCCCGAAGACAAAACACTGGCTGCCATCGACTCAGAAGGCAATTTCTATTTTATCCAGTGGGAACCTTATCCCAAAGTCATCCGCTCCCAAATGATCCTGTTTTAAATCCTTATCTCAATTCAAAAATCACTTCGGCCATGCGCCTGATGTAGTCCGGGTTTGTTCCGCAGCATCCTCCGATAATATTCGCTCCATTCTGGATCATCGGCGGAATGTATTTAACGTAATCCTCCACATCCTGAGTATAAGTCAATTCTCCTTCAGATGATACGGAAGGCTGTCCTGCGTTGGCCTGGGCCAGAAGGGGCAGGGGAGTGGCCTCCCGCATGATCTTTATTAAATCCACCATTTCAGCGCTGTTCAGGGTGCAGTTTGCTCCAATCACAGGAACCTCATTCTCTTTCAGTTCCTCCACGCACTGGGCAACGCTGTTTCCCATTATGGTGAAATAACCTCTGGGGTTGCGGTTGAAGGTCATGGTCACAAATACGGGAAGCTGAGAATTCTTCCTGGCTCCTCTCAAAGCACACAGGGCTTCTTTCAAATCGTACTGGGTCTCGATCAAGAGGAAATCGACTCCTCCATCTGTTAAGCCCCTGGCCTGCAGCCCGTAGGCCTCCTCAAAATCCTCTTCGGTGAATTCACCATGGGGTTGAAGGAATTTTCCCGTTGGCCCCATACTTCCTGCGATAAATTTACCTTCTGGCTTTGTTTCAGCGGCAAGACGGGCAGCAGCGAGGTTCAGCTCATAGCATCGTTCTCCAAAGCCATGGGAGGCCAGTTTAATCTGGTTCCCTCCAAAGCTGTTGGTCAGGACCGCATCCGAGCCTGCTTCGAAGTAGCTCTTGTGGATCTTTTTCACGATCTCCGGCTTCTCTGTATTCCAGGACTCAGAACAGGCCCCCTGGGGAAGGCCGTTCTTGATGAGCTCGGTCCCCATGCCTCCGTCCAGAAGCACGGTCCGTTCTTGGATCAGGTCAAAAATATCAGAGGCCATCATTCACTCCTTTAAACGACTGTTCCCATGATAGCTGCCAGGATAGATTAAGTCAAAGCTAGTCAACTCAGGGCTTATGGATTCGCTCTCTTTTTCCAGTAGAGGAAGGCCGGGATTCCGACAGCGATCATGAGCATGCCTATCAGGGATTTTACGGGCTGAGCTGCCAAGGTGTTGATGAAAATGGCCAGGTTGATCAGGACAAAAATCAGAGGCAAAACCGGGTATCCCCAGGCTCTATACGGCCTGTCCTTCTCCGGATGTTTGAAGCGCAGGATGATAACCGCCAAACCCGTGAGGGCAAAAAAGATTACCAGAGCGAACACCACGTACTCATAGAGGTCCTGGTAGGTGCCGCTCAAACAGAGAAGTGCAGACCAGATAGCCTGGCCGACCATGGCCTTTGAAGGAACGCGGTATCGGGGATGAATATAGGTCATGCTCCGGAAGAATGAGCCCTCTTCGGCCATGGCATAATAGACTCTCGGCCCGTAGATGATGGTTGCGCTCAAACATCCGAAAATGGAGACCATGATGACA
>JAOUKO010000282.1 GCA_029882525.1 Candidatus Aminicenantota bacterium
ATGGTGGAACCTGAAGTCGCCTTTGCCACCCTGGCCGACGTCACCGCGCTCGGAGAAGACCTCGTCGTCTTCCTGGTGGAGCGGATACTGGAGAAAAGGAAAAAAGAGCTGGAGACCCTGGAAAGGGACACCAAACCCCTGGAAGCGATCAAAAGACCTTTTCCCCGGACTACTTACGATGATGCTCTCCGCATGATCAAAGAAAAAGGGTCGAAGATGAAATGGGGAGATGATTTTGGCGCTCCGGATGAAGCTCTCCTCTCTGAGATATACGACCTTCCCATTATCGTGACGCACTTCCCTGCTCAGATCAAAGCTTTTTACATGCAGCCGGATGAGGAACGACCGGAGGTTGTCCTGGGTGTGGACATGATCGCTCCAGAGGGATTCGGAGAAATCATCGGCGGCGGCCAGCGCATCCACGACCTTGGACTCCTCGAGAAAAAAATCAAGGAATTCAAGCTCCCACGGGAGGCATATGAATGGTACCTGGACTTGAGAAAATACGGGTCTGTCCCTCATTCCGGTTTCGGGCTGGGACTGGAAAGAACCCTCGCCTGGATATGCGGTATAAAACACATCAGGGAAACCATACCTTTCCCCCGCCTTCTCTACAAGATTTATCCCTAAGACATTTTTATAAATCGTTTGATTTCCCAGGCATAAAAATATAAGATAGGGCATTTAGATGAAGCGAACACACCCGCAGACATGAGGATGGAAACAAACTTTCCAAAATTCGTGTTTAAAAACCGCCGGTTCATCCATATCGCTGTGGCCACTCTTCCCATACCATTCAAGGTTTATTTTGAAGGCACTTCCACTCTGCTGCTGTGGTTAGTCGGTTTCCTGCTCATGCTCTCCGGGATAGCCTTCAGGATATATACGGCCGGTTATCTTCAGGGAAAGCACACGACAACTACAATCATTGCCGATTATATGTGCACTTCAGGCCCTTTCGCCTATATCAGGAACCCGCTTTATCTCGGCAATTTTATCATCGGACTATCTCTGACTGTGGCCTTTAATGAATGGTACGGGTACCTGTTGTTCGCCATTCATTACATCGGTGTCTATTCCATCCTGATATCTTACGAAGAAAAATTCATGGCCAAGAAGTTCGGGGCGGCCTATGCCGAGTACCGGGCGTACACCCGGAGGTTCATTCCGAGACTTAAGCCTTTCAAGGGCAGTTCCAATGTAATCCCGGACTTCAAAGTCGGGATCTCGAGTGAGAAATATTATCTTCTTATCCTCTTCATCCTCTTCGCGCTTCTCTATTTTTTATTCGTGAACTAGCCTGAATTATTCACTGCAGCATTCATCACTTTTCTCTTTGAAATTGGATGTATGTTTACTAATAATCTATTACGACTTACAATTGAACAGGCATGAAAAAGATTGCTCTGATCAGCTTCGGCTGCGCCAAGAACCTTGTCGACAGCGAGATCATGCTCGGCTACATTGACCAAGCCGGACATGCCTTCGTCACCGATCCTAAAGATGCGGACGTCATCATCCTCAACACATGTGGCTTCATAGAGCCAGCCAAAAAAGAAGCGCGGGATGCCTTGAGAGACGCCGTCTCAATCAAGAAAAGAGGAGGAGGGAAAAAAGCCATAGCCGTCGGCTGTTACGTGGAAAGATATCGAGATAGCCTCGAGCAGAAATACCCCGAAATCGATGTCTGGCTCGGAGTGAATGACTTCGATAAAATCGTCCAGGCCATTGAAGGGGAGCCTTTTACCAGATCCAGGCAAAGCTTTCTTTACGACCACACTACTCCACGCCTCAGACAGACTCCTCCGGCATGGAGTTATGTCAAAATCTCGGAAGGATGCTCCCATGAATGCTCTTTCTGTTCGATTCCGCTGATCAAAGGACCGTACCGGTCTCGCTCCGTATCTTCTATCATTTCCGAAGTTGAAGCTCTCGGCCAACAGGGAGTCAAGGAAATCAACCTCATCTCTCAGGACACGACCTACTTCGGCCATGACAAGGGGATGGAGAACAGCTTGACCCGCCTCATTCAAGAACTCCTTCAGGTCAAGAACATAGAGTGGATCCGAATCCTCTATGGCTACCCAGAGGAGATCACCGATCCTCTTCTCGAGATCATGCAGGAAGACAAGGTCTGCTCCTATCTTGACATCCCTTTTCAGCATTCGGACCCGGAGATCGTGAAAAAAATGAAAAGGGCCATGGACGGACAAAGGGCTTTGAAGCTTATTCGCAAAATAAGAAATAAAATCCCGGAAATCGCACTCCGAACATCTCTGGTTGTCGGATTTCCGGGTGAGGGCAAAAAGGAGTTTGAAAACCTTAAGAAATTTGTTCAGGAAGCCCGGCTTGACCACCTGGGAGTCTTCACCTATTCAAGAGAAGACGGTACATCCTGTTTTTCACTGGGTGACCCGGTCAAGGAAATTGTTAAAACCAAAAGAAGGGAGAAGATCATGGAGATCCAGGCAGAAATTTCCTGGCAGAAAAATAAAAAATACCTCGACCGCCAGGTCGATGTTCTGATCGAGGGGACTTCCAATCAAAGCCCTGATTTGCTCGTCGGGAGGGGAAGATTCCAAGCGCCCGAAGTGGATGGGGTAATATTCATTGAAGGCCCGGCTGACTGGCCAAAATTGGTCAACACGATTCAAATGGTTGAAATCACGGGATGGGATGTATATGATTTATACGGTAAAGCGGCTCGATGAAATTCTTATCAAAGGTCGTCTCAACATTTTTCGGGATCGGGTTCATCCCTTTCGCTCCCGGCACTCTCACCAGCATGGGCATCGTTCTGCTTTATAAATATTATCTGTACAGACTCAGCTGGCCTTTGTATGCGCTGATCCTCATCCTTCTTTTTTTTATCGGCGTTTATGCCTCCACAAAATACTCAACAGCATTGAACAAGAAGGACCCGCGCAAGATAGTCATCGATGAAGCCCTCGGCCAGCTCCTCGTCCTTTTCAGGATGAGCAATGCCTGGTTTCCGGTCCTCTCCTGCTTTGTCCTGTTCCGTGTCTTTGACATCGCCAAGCCGTTCCCGATAAAAAAAATAGAGGCGCTCCCCACAGGCTGGGGAATCATGCTGGATGATGTCGTGGCCGCCGTCTATGCAGGAGTGATCGTCAACCTCTATTTACTTTTAAAATGAAGATAAAAAGAGACATGAAAATAGAGATCATGGCCGTGGGCTCAGAGCTTCTCACCCCCTATTTTCAGGATACAAACTCTCTCTATCTGACTGAGCGCTTTAACGACCTGGGGTTGGAAGTCTCCTATAAAACAATCGTCAGCGATGACTGGGACGATCTCGTTCTCTGCATCAGACAGGCTTTAGCGAGAGCGGACATCGTCGTTGGCATCGGCGGCCTGGGTCCGACCAGAGACGATCGAACACGAGAGGCTTTGGCCTCCGTTCTCAAGCGAAAACTCATCTTTAAAAAAGAGATCCTCCAGAAGATCAGGAAAAGATTCGAGCGCAGAGGACTCTCCATGCCAGCGGTCAACAAAAAACAGGCCTATGTCATCAAAGGAGGAAAACCTCTTGAGAACAGAAAGGGCACTGCTCCCGGCCTCTGGCTGGATACAGGCTCGGAGATAGTCATCCTTCTTCCCGGCCCCCCTCACGAACTCAAGCCCATGTTTGACTCCTCTGTCTGGCCAGACCTCCAAAGGTTCAGGAAAAAACACGCCTGTCGCAGGGTGCTGAAAATAACAGGATTGACCGAATCGAAGATAGAAACCCTCATATCAGACCTTTATCCTCAAGAACCTCATATCAGGTTGACGACCCTCGCTTACCCAGGCCAGATAGAAATCCACATCACCGCTCATTCTGAAGAAAGCCAGGACAAAGCTGAGAAGAGCGTAGAAATCCTGGAAAAGAACCTGCTCGACAGGCTGAAAGAGAACGTCTTCTCCATGAGAGGC
>JAOUKO010000283.1 GCA_029882525.1 Candidatus Aminicenantota bacterium
ATAAAGAAACGATGGGGATGATGGAACTTCGTTCAAAAAGCTATCTGGCATATTCCTTTCTGGCAGATAAACAAAGAAATAACCTGCGAGAAAGATGCCAAGGAAAAAGCTGATCAGAGCAATTAAAACAGTCTTTTTCATGTCCCGTCCTCCATTCTGTAATATACTAAAATAACATACTCATCTGAAAAATTCAATTCTCCTACTTATTGTAAACTCATGAGTTAGGCAAAAGTTGCATAAAGAACCCATTGGAGATATCATCACCTAGATTGAGGAGACACATAGTGAAGAAGGGCTTCCTGATTGTCATTGAAGGAATAGACGGAGCAGGTAAATCCACGCAGGCGGAGATGCTGATGAACAGGCTCCAGGAAAGAGGATTTGATGTTGTCTATTTTCGTGAACCCTCAGGGAGCAGGTGGGGCCGGGAGATAAAGAGGAAAGCCCTTGACCCGGATTCAATAACGCCGGAGGAGGAACTGGAGCTGTTCCAAAAAGACAGGAAGGAGAATGTGGAAAAGAACCTGAAGCCTGCGCTGGAGAAGAACAAAATCGTGGTCCTGGACAGGTATTACTTCTCGACCATTGCCTACCAGGGTGCCAAGGGGATCGATGAGGAGCGAATAAAAAGGATGAACGAAGAGTTTGCTGTTGAGCCTGACCTTGTTTTTATCCTGGATATCGATCCCCACGAGGGGCTGGACCGCATAAAGAAACGCAGAAAGAAAGATAGGCTTTTCGAGCGGGCGGACTACCTGGCCAAGGTCCGGGAGATATTCAGAGGTTTTAAAGGGAAGAAGTTCATCCACATCGATGCCCGAATGCAGAAGGAGGTGATCAGCGCCAGGATCGAGACAACCGTCCTCCGTGTCCTCGAGGGCTGATCCCGATGACGATGACAATAATCTGCAAATCTGATATATTTTAATCTTTAAGACTATGGCGATAAAGTTCACCATTCGGATAAGCAAGAAGAGAAAACCTCCGCGGCCGCAGTATGCGGAAATCCCTCAGGTGCAGAGGGCGAGGAAGCCGCTTAAACGAAGGATTCTCAAGGCGGCGTTTTTTTTCATCCTTTTTTCTGTAGCCTGTTTTCTGGGGGTTACGCTGGGGACTTTCCTGGCTGTCAGTCGTAATCTGCCCTCGATATCCGAATTGGAAGAGTTTGAGCCCAACATCATCACCTATATCTATGCGGATGACGGGACGGTCATCGGGGAATACGCCCTGGAAAAGAGAATCGAAGTTCCTTTAGAGGTCATCCCTGAGACACTCATAAATGCCATCATAGCTACCGAAGACGCCAGGTTCTTCAGCCATGGCGGGCTTGACTGGCGGGGAATTTTGCGTGCCGTAAGAGAGGACATAGAGATCAAGTTATTCGGACAGGAGCGGAAGCTTCATGGCGGGAGCACGATCAGCCAGCAGTTGGCGACAATGCTTTTTCTCCACCGCAGGCAAACCCTCCGCCGCAAATTTAAGGAGGCCATCCTTTCCCTTGAGATCGAAAAGAGCTATACCAAGCGGCAGATACTGAATATGTACTGCAATCAGTTCAACCTGGCCAATGGCGCTTGGGGAGTTGAAGCCGCCTCTCAGCTCTATTTTGGCAAGACCGTATCGGAATTGACGCTTGAGGAAGCAGCCCTGATTGCCGGAATTCCAAGGGGCCCGACTATCTATGATCCGTATAAGTATCCAGATAAGGCTCTTGAGCGGCGAAATCATGTTTTTGACCGGATGGTTGCGGAAGGATATCTCTCCAGAGTAGAAGCAGATGAGGCCAAAGCCAAACCGCTCGGCGTTCTGCCTTTGCACCGGGAGACTTCCGAGTTCGCTGCTTACTTCCGGGAAGAAGTCCGCAGATATTTGATCGAGAACTACGGGGATGCAGCCTTATACCGAAAAGGATTAAAGGTCTACACCACCCTGAATCCAACCTATCAGAGATATGCTGAGGAGGAACTCCTGAGCTGGCTCAGGGTTCTTGATAAGAGACAGGGATGGAGGGATGACAAACGGAATTTGCTCGAGCAAGGCATTGAGTCCCTTGAAGAGCTGGAAAGCAGCTCGCTTGAAGACTGGCCCCCTCGCAGCTGGTTGCAGCCCTCCCTGGAAGAGAAGGCGATCGTAGAGGCTTTGGTCCTGTCGGTCACGAGTGAAGAAGCTGAACTCAAAGTGAAAGACTATAAGGGTATATTGAAGATTGATGGCCAAACGAAAGATTGGACAAAGACAGAGAACCTGAAAACTCTCATCAAAGAGGGGGATGTGATCCAGGTTCAGATCAAATCCATCAATGAAGAGAACAAGGAGCTTCTTGTCTCTCTCGACCAGGAGCCCCTCATCGAAGGAGCTTTTCTGGCCATCGAGCCTCAGACAGGGCAGATCAAAGTTATGGTCGGCGGCTATTCTTTTCAGAGAAGCGAATGGAACAACGCCACCCAGGCTAAGAGGCAGGCTGGCTCTGCCATAAAGCCCTTCCTTTACACCGCAGCCATCGACAGCCGTTTATTCACTCCGGCCAATATTCTCATCGACGAGCCAACCGATTTCTATGACAAATGGTCGGAAGAGCCCTATTCTCCCAACAATTACGACTGGAAATACAAGGGAGCGGTCACAGTCCGGATAGGCATAGAGGAGTCGAGGAATATTCCTACCGTCAAGCTTTTAGAATCCATCTCTCCTCAGAAAGGCGTGGACTACTGCCGGAAATTCGGGATCACTACCCCTGTCTATCCCTATCTTTCGCTGGCCTTAGGGGCACCTGACGTAAAGCTGATCGAGATGGTTTCCGCCTATTCAACCTTTCCCAATAAGGGTGTTCGTGTCCACCCCTACTTCATCACTCGCATCGAAGATAAAGACGGCAATGTCCTTGAAGAAGCTAAGGTTGAGTCGGAAGAAGTGATCTCTCCTCAGGTGGCCTACATGATGACCTACTTGCTCCAGGGAGCAATCCGGCATGGAACAGGTTGGCGGGCGAACAGGCTCAACTGGCCCCTGGCTGGAAAGACAGGGACGACTGATCTCTACACAGATGCCTGGTATATCGGATTCTCACCTTCCCTCTGCGCAGGAGTCTGGATCGGTCATCATACACCACAGACCATCGGCAGGGGACAATCCGGTGCTGTGGCTGCCCAGCCTCCCTGGGTTGATTTTTTCGAGAAAGTCATCAGAGACTTAAAGAAGAAAGCAGAAGCGGAGAGGAGGGTGCTTCAGGAAGGTGAAGAAGGGAATGAAGAAAAAGAAGAAGAGGCACTCCTTGTGATCGAGGATTTTGAGGTTCCTCTGAACGTTATTTTTGTAGAGATTGACCGCAAGACAGGCCTGCTGGCAACCCCTGATTGCCTTTTTCCTTTCAAAGAGGTTTTTCTCCCAGGGACAGAGCCGGACAGATGGTGCTCGCTCGAAGACCATCTGAGGATTCTGGATTATTACGACAAACGCGATTGACCTGAATTATTCATAAAATCTGCCGACACCTTATTTTCTTTTCTCAAAAGGGGACAGTCCCCATTAGGGGGGATATCAAGAGTAAGGCTCTTATTCCTTCATGAAGTTCTGATTCCCGAAGTGCCTTAGCGCAGCCGGCGAGGTATTTCTTTCCCCCGGCTATTTTTTCCTGACTTTGCCCGAGCTTGATGAGGAGCGAGAGGAGCTGGAGGAGCGGGAGGATGAAGACCCCCGGCGCGATGCGGCTGAGGAGGACCGGGAACTCGAGGAAGAGCTGATTCTTCTGGAGGAGGACGTGCCCCGGGATGAGTCTTTCCCCGAAGACGACCTGATTTTTATTGACTTGGTGCTGCTGGTTATGCCTTTGCCTAAGCGGTCAATGAGAGAACTCGGTTTCCGGGTTTGGATTCTTCTCGGATAGTTTTTACTGCTGATCTTGGGCGAGGACGGATATCCGTATCATT
>JAOUKO010000284.1 GCA_029882525.1 Candidatus Aminicenantota bacterium
GACATTAATAAGCTCAAGGGCATTAAAACTGATGTCAGTGTTGATGGAATATTTTTTTTCAGTATTCATTTTCAACCTTTCTTTTTTTTAATAAATAGGAATTTCGTTTTTGTTCTTGCTCCAAGTTTCTTAAAATTTTCAGTTTCGCTTTTTTAAATGCTGACAGTTAGTATATTCATTTAATCTTTTATTTGATAGAATAGTGCAAGCATTATCTGGGTAGAGGTTTTATCAGCCTATTAAACACAGTCGCCAAATGAATTTCTACACGCCATAAACAAATGGGACACGCGGGAATTTTCTTCAATATCATCGCTTTGATCATCGGAGCTCTGGCTGTTTTTTATTCCTATCAAACCCACAAGACCTACAAATATCTTTTTCTGCGACCCTACATGGTCTTCCTCATTTTTTTCAACATATCCATCCTTTTTGATCTGACAGCCAATTATTATTATACTAACCTCGCAGGAGATTCGAATACATCCCAATATCCCCTTATTATTAGAATCATCTCCATCATCGGCTATTTTTTCTATATAGCAGTGACCTATACTCTGATTCAAGTCACACAAGAACTCCAAGATAAAAGGATGTCATCTCGCTCAAAGCTATGTTTTGTAGTGGGTACGGCCTCTGTGATGGTGATTTACGGGATTGAAATCCTGTTTTCGCCCCAAAACACGCTTCTTAACCGAATAATAATCATAAACATATTTGTGATGACGGCTCTCCTGATCCTGATTTATCTCTTTTTAATCCTGCTTTTGATCTATTCTAAAAAGCTTCAGGACCCGAATAAATCAAAGATTATCAATGCGTTTGGGATTTTTTATGTGTCAGGATATACCCTTCTTTTTGCATCAAACGCTTTCCCGGAATCCATACGGTTTTTCTCATACCTGGGCCTCCATTTGTTATTCAATCTTATTCCGTTCCTCTGGATAAAGCAGTACCTCCAGAAATACTGGAGTGTGCCCTCTCTCATAATCGAAAATATGAATCTGAATGAGATTTATGATAGACACGGCATTTCCCAGAGGGAGCGAGATATCGCAGGACTCCTGATGCAAGGAAAGAGCAATAAAGAAATCGCTGATTCACTTTATATTGCCCCGAATACCGTGAAGAATCACATCCACAGCCTCTTCCAGAAGCTGCAAGTCAGAAGCAGATTTCAGTTAATGAACTTTTTTCTCAGTAATCAGCGGAAATAGTCATGCTTCCAGCCTATGCGGTATACACCTAAACGTGGAAAGCCACCCTCTGTTCATTCACTCCCACTCATTCAAACAATAAGAAGAGAGGAGATTCCAAGTAGATAACGTTTTCTTCCCCTCCCTTAAAAAGATATTGATTCGACAGATACTCTACTCTGTCTTCAGTTCCCATAAGACATTGATTATCATCCATTTCCCGTTGAATTTCGCCAGGTGCAGATAGTCAACAAATTGAGCGGATATGGCTTTGACTGAAGCGGTGTTCTTGTAGATGTCTAAGATAATCACCTCATTTTTGAGCTTCTCTCTGGGAAAGCTTTTTCCACCTCCTTGTTTGACATAACCGATCATCATTTCTGCATTGAGGTGAGGCGTGGCCATCTCTCCGGTGTTGGGATGGATGAGGATTCCCCTTTTGGTGAAAAATTCAGGATGAAGCGCCCTTTCCATCCGCTCGGCATCTCCGTCATACCAGCCTTCAAGATAGTCAAGGGTCGTGTTTTTGATGGCTGCTTTTTCGTTTTCGATATCACCCAAAACAAAAATTGAAAAAATGAGAACAACCAAGACAACTAAAAGTACAATGATCTTTTTCATGCTTTATCTCCTTGTTTAATTTTCCTTGATGCCCGGGAAGCTTTTTGAATTCAATCCAATTCGGCAGACAGAAGTTTCTATCCATGGCTATGGCCGCCGCATAGCCATCCAGTCTGTCGCCTCGGAGTTTCATGTTTATGAATATGACGTGAGGAGCATGAGCTGTATCCGGGGTTGTGATGCTTCCAAAGAACAGGCCCTTGAAAACTCCATCGGTGAATCCCATCCTTCCCAAAGGCGTTTTCATATTCAAGCTGGATAAAGTCTTTCCTTCTAATTCAAGGATGACGCTATTATCCTGCACAAAAGTCATTTTGACAGGCAGTTCATTCTCGTACGTTTTGATCTTACCTTCCCACTTTCCTATTAGAGAATCTGGGAAAGACGATTGTAGAGGCCCTTCTTCCTCGGTCTTCTTTTCTTCAGCTTGTAGTTTTTTGGCATATTCAGGAAGCAAAGCCGCAAAGATAGCGCTCTCGATTTCCCAGGGGTCGATGTTCCCTCCATTGCAGAGGAGAACAGAAGCAATATTCTCTGTGGGAATCAAGGTCAATCTTGTGCTCACTCCGGCGACTCCGCCGTTGTGATTCACAAACCGGTATCCGTACATATCCCCCCATCCCCATCCAAATCCATAGCCACTATCCGGAACTTTGGGATCAATCTCCTGTCGCATGGCATCTATCGTTTCATCCTTAAGTATGGGCTTCTGGTCTTGGAGATGATTTTTGAGATGGAACATGCCAAAACGGACTAAATCATGAGCGCTTGAAAAAACAGCAGACGCTCCCCGGTGGTCATAGTCATACACAGGAATCGGGTTGTATTTGGGAGTATACTTCACGGCAACATAATCTTTTAAATCAGGATGTATGTTGACCGATGTGCGGGCTAATCCAAGAGGCTCGAATACTTCTGTTCTCATGAATTCCGCATAATTTTTTCCGGAAACCCTGGAGATGATATGGTCAATGATTCCATAGCCAAAATTAGAGTAATTGAAAGCTTCTCCAGGTGGGGCCACTATGATGCCGTATCGTCTTATTGACTCATCCATGCTCGGGGGAAGAGACGGCCCATTCTCAAGAAATATGTGCCAATGCATGGGAAGACCTGCTGTGTGATGCAGAAGCCGCTTAACCGTCACCTCAGAGGCTTTGCCCGCATATACAGTCAATTTCTCCTTACCGAGGTAATCATTTGCCGGTTTATTCAAGTCCACAAGCCCTCGTTCTGCGAGGATCATCAATCCAGTGGCTGTGATTGGCTTGGAGATCGAAGCCAATGCATATATGGTGTGAGGCGTGGATTTTATCTGTTTTTCACGATTGGCCAAACCAAAGCCTTCTTCCCAGATGATGTGGCCATCCTTGGCCACAGCCACAGCCATGGAAGATACTCCAGTTTCTTCCAGTGCCTGGAGGATCATTGAACGGACATTCTCGAATTTGTCAGGAGTCGAGGAGAAATCAGAGATTGATTTGGAAGAAGCATCGGCTTTTGGCTGGGCGGATGTCTCGTGACAATTGGCTTTAAATGCACATATCCAAAAAGATAACAGGAGAAAAATGGTTAAGACCGGAGCGAATTTCCGCATATCATTTACCTCTCGAAAGATGCTGGAGAGAATTCTGTACTCATGAAATATCCCTGATTTGAATCACAAGCCAATGTATTATTCTTCCAAGCATTATTTTCATTTCAATACAATTGTTTGTATTCGATATTGATAATAGCTTTGAAGAGGGGGTATTGAAATAGGAAATTGGGACTATTTTTAAAAATAGTAAGCTTTTCCTATAGAGAAAGGCTATAAATGGGTTCCATATGGATTGGTTATTGCAGACATGAATGGATTAGAAAGAGAATTTTAGGTAGAGGCGTCTGCCCTGGCCTGGGCTTCTTTTGTCGGGAGTTCCAGGCCCAGTTTGTGCTTCCTGTTTGAAGCAAGGAGCAGGAGCGCGAAAACCAGCCCGGCAAACCCGAGTGAGGCGAACATCAGCTCCATGCTGGTGTAGTCATCCCCCGAGAGGTCGACAACCTTGCCCGCCAGCCAGGGAAAGACAAAAAGACCGAGCATCTGGACCCAGGCGATGATGCCAAAG
>JAOUKO010000285.1 GCA_029882525.1 Candidatus Aminicenantota bacterium
CCGACATTCCTCACAGCGTCCGCCGGGAATGTTGAAGCTGAAACGACTGGGGATGTAACCTCTCATCCTCGATTCCTGAGTACGGGAAAAGAGCTGCCGCAAGGGAGTGAAAAGACCGGTGTAGGTGGCTGGATTGGACCTCGGGGTCCGGCCAATGGGTTTCTGGTCCACTGAGATGACCTTGTTCACCCTGCCCACCCCCTCGATGCTCTCATGTTTTCCCGGCTTTTGCTTCGCCTTATAGAATACATTCAGAAGCTTTTTGTAGAGGATATCGTAGACAAGGGTGCTCTTCCCAGAACCGGAAACACCGGTGACAGCTGTCATCACGGAGAGAGGAATTTGAACATCGATGTTTTTCAAATTATGTTCCGAGGCATTTTTCACCACCAGCCATTCTTCTGGCTTTCTCCGTTGGGTGGGAACAGGGATGCTCTTTTCCTCCCGCAGATACTGAGACGTCAGGGAGTCCGGAGAGGTCAGAATCAGATCCAGGCTTCCTTCAGTGACCTTAAAACCTCCTTCTTCTCCTGCTCCAGGACCCAAATCCAGGATAAAATCAGCCGAGCGGATGGTCTGCTCATCATGCTCCACCACAATCACTGAATTCCCCTGGTCCCTGATGTTCTTCAGCAGAGAAATCAACCGGCGATTGTCTCTTTGATGAAGGCCAATGGTCGGCTCATCCAGGACATACAGGACTCCCCTCAGGCGAGAGCCGACTTGGGCAGCCAGGCGGAGGCGGCGAGCTTCTCCTCCTGAAAGAGAAGATGTTGTCCGCGACAGTTGGATGTAAGGCATTCCCAGCTCGACCATGACCTCCAGCCGGGAGAGTATCTCCTTCTGTATCCTGGAGGCGATCAGCTCTTCAGAAACAGAAAATCGCAGCAAGTTTAGTTCTTCGATCAGCTTTCCCATAGGAAGCGAGCTGTACTCATAGATATTCTTGTTTCCGATTTTCACAGCAAGACTCTCTTTCTTCAGCCGGCTTCCCTCACAGAGCAGGCAAACATCTTCTGTCAGCTCCACCTCACCCCATTTATCCAGGATGGTCTGGAAACCAAGTCCATGGCACCGCGGGCAGGCTCCGTAGGGACTGTTGAACGAGAAATTCCTCGGCTCGAGTTCCGGGAGGCTGATCTCGCAGAAAGGGCAGAGAAGGCTCAGGGAGAAATAGGCTTCTCTGCCGTCTTCCTTCACCACCAACAGGTCACCTCCGGCCATCTCCAGGGCCTTCTCCACGGCCTCTTTCAACCTGTCTTTCAAGCCTGCGGAGGCACGGACTTCGTCTACGAGAAGGTCAATGTTGTGCTTTTTTGTCCTCTCCAGAATAATCTCTTCCTCGAGTTCTCGAAATTCTCCATCCACGCGTGCTCTAAGGAAACCCTTTCTTCTCAGCCTTTCAAAAAGACGCTGGTATTCCCCCTTCCGTCCTTTCACCACCGGCGAAAGGATTTTCACTTTTTCTCCAGAGGAGACATTCAGAATTCTTTCCAGGATCTGCTGAGGAGTCTGAGAGCTTATTCTCCTCCCGCAGCGAGGACAATGAGGCGTTCCCACCCGAGCAAAAAGAAGCCTCAAGAAATCATATATCTCAGTGACTGTGCCCACAGTGGACCGGGGATGAGAGGAGATCGTCCTCTGGTCGATGGAGATCGAAGGAGAAATGCCCTCAATGGACTCCATTTCAGGTTTCTCCATCTGTTCGATATACTGCCGGGCATAAGCGGAGAGGCATTCGATGTAGCGTCTCTGTCCCTCCGCAAAGAGAGTGTCGAAGGCAAGGGATGACTTGCCGGAGCCGCTGGGTCCGGTGATGACGATCAGCTTATTGCGGGGCAGGTTCACATCGACTCGCTTCAGGTTGTGCTGGGCCGCCTTCTTGACTCGAATTTCGTTCAACATAACGTACCATTTTATCACACTTATTCTGGCGGGCAAGTAAGAAGATTACTCCGGGATCAGAGCTTGACATTATGAATCGGGGTCAGGCCTTGTCAGTAAGTTGAGCTTGACGACTTGATTCCTGCTCTATTGATAGCAAGATTAATAAAGCCTGACCCCATTTTAGCCGTTGACCGCTTTCCTCTAAAAATAATATTATAGGGAAGAGTCACATTGCTTAAGGATGAGGCCCCATGCCCAAAGAGGATAATCTAATCAAGTCCCTGGAAATCCTGAAGGAAATCGGCGTTAAAGCAGAGTCAATCCGGGCCATAAAACATATCCCCGCTCAGCAAGGCCAATACCAGGAGTATCCTCCCGATGCCCACCCTGTCCTGGTCGACGCCCTGAAAGAAAAAGGATTCTCCAGCCTTTACATCCACCAGCAGAGTTCCTGGGAACGGCTAAAAAAAGGGGAAAACATCGTGGTCGTCACTCCCACAGCGTCAGGGAAGACTCTCTGCTACAACCTTCCGGTGCTGGATGCGATCCTCAAAAATCCCTCAGCCAGAGCGATCTACCTCTTCCCCACCAAGGCTCTCTCTCAGGACCAAAGGGCTGAGCTCGACGAAACCATCAAGCTTCTCCAGGAAGAGATCAGGATATTCACTTACGACGGTGATACTCCCCAGGATGCACGGAAAGCCATCAGATCTCGAGGGCACATCATCCTGACCAACCCTGACATGCTGCACACGGGAATCCTTCCCCATCACACCAAGTGGATAAAGCTCTTCGAGAATTTAAAGTACATCGTAATCGACGAACTCCATAACTATCGGGGGATATTCGGCAGCCATCTGGCAAACGTGCTGCGGCGGCTGAAAAGGATCGCTCAATTCTACGGGTCTCACCCACAATTCATTCTCTGCACGGCCACTATCGCCAATCCCCGGGAGATAGCAGAAAGAATGATAGAAGAGCCGGTATCCCTTGTGGACAACAACGGCGCTCCTCGAGGGGAAAAGTACTTCATCTTCTACAATCCTCCTGTGGTCAACCGGCATTTGGGAATCCGCCGCTCCTACGTCAACGAATCCCGGCGTGTGGCCTCGATCTTCCTCAAGAACAATCTTCAAACCATCGTCTTCGCTCCCAGCCGTCTCATCACTGAGGTCCTGGTGACCTATCTCAAGGAGGACATCGAGAAAACCATAAAGGACAAAGGCCTGATCCGGGGCTACAGGGGCGGCTATCTTCCCCTGAAGAGAAGAGAAATCGAGAAGGAACTCAGGGAAGGGAAGATCAGGGGGGTTGTTTCCACCAATGCCTTGGAACTGGGCATTGATATCGGAAGCCTCGATATCGCTGTTCTCGCCAGCTACCCGGGGACTATCTCCAGCACCTGGCAGAGAGCAGGGCGGGCAGGCCGGAAGAGAAAAGGCTCGGCTGCGGTGCTGGTCGCTTCCAGCTCTCCGTTGGACCAATTCATCATCAATAATCCGGACTATTTCTTCTCAAAAAACCCGGAGAAAGCCCTGATCAATCCTGATAATCTTTCCATCCTTGTCAGTCATATCGAATGCGCTGCTTTCGAGCTTCCTTTTATCGAAGGTGAAAAATTCGGCCGGGCCGATATAGACGAAATCCTCAAATTCCTTGAGGAAGAGAAACTCGTCCACCATTCGAAGGACAAGTGGTACTGGACCTCGGATGCTTATCCCGCAGACGGCGTCAGCCTCAGAAGCATCAGCTCCGATAATTTCGTGGTCGTGGATGCGACTGAAAAAACCAGAGCCATCGCTGAAGTGGATTTCTCCTCCGCTCTGACCACCCTTCACCCGAAAGCGATCTACATGTGTGAAGGGGAGCAATTTTATGTGGAAAGGCTCGATTACGACCAGCGAAAAGCCTATGTCAAAAAAACCGATGTCGACTACTTCACGGATGCCATCGACTATACCAAGATCAAGATCCTCGATGTCTTTGCTCAAAAGAACCTGGCGACGAGCTCCATCTCACACGGGGAGGTTCAC